>CAMYJL010000004.1:0-24295 GCA_947258645.1 uncultured Nitrospinota bacterium | reverse complement strand
TGACCACGGCGGGTCTTCGCCCGGCCTCGATGAGCTGCGACACTACCCAGGCCACCGCCGGGGATTTTCCCGTCCCGCCAAGTGTGATGTTTCCGACCGAGACGACCGGGGGGGAAACGGCCCGGGACGCCCATAAACCCGTATCGTAAAGACTCCACCTGAGGCTCATCGCGGCCCCGTAGGCCCACCCCACAGGAACAAGGGCGGCCAGGGCCCTCCGCATCCAGAGCGGCGCGTCCGGCGCTCCCTCGAGCGCCCGCGCGATCTTCCCCCTGACGCTCATTGGAATCCTCCCCCCGGGGAGTCGAGGATTTCCATCAGAAAACCGGCCGTGCGCTCCGCCGCGCCCCGGTTCGCCATGACGGCCTCGCGCGCGGAGGCGCCGGCCCGATCGCGGGCTTTCGGGTCTTCCAGCCAGGTCAGTAGAGCGCCGCCCAACTCATCCGCTCCCCCCACCTGAACGGCCCCCCCGGCCCGGAGAAGCGCACCGGCCTCCTCCTCGAAATTTTTCATGTAGGGGCCAAAGACGACGGGCACGCCCCACCGCGCCGCCTCGATCAGGTTCTGCCCGCCGTGGGGGATGAGGCTGCCGCCGATAAAAGCGGCGGTCCCGCAGGCGTAGGCCTCGCCGAGCTTTCCCATCTCATCGAGAATGACAACCCGATCTCCCCCGGAGGGATTTCCTCCGGTCAACGCGCTCCAACGAACCGGACTCAGCCCGGTCTCGCGGAGCGCGGCTTCGGCGTCCGCCAGGCGGTTCAGGTGGCGGGGGGCGAGCAGGAGCCCGGCGTCTGGGAAACGGCTCCGGATGGCCTGGAAAGCTTTCCCCACCGCCGGCTCCTCGCCCGGGTGCGTGCTGCCGGCCACGATGATCGGCCCGGCATCCGCCAGCCCGTATTTTCTTTTCATATCGTCCGGCATTCCATCCAACGGCGGAGCGGGGGCGTCGAACTTGATGTTTCCGGCGGCGATCACTTTCGGCGCGCCCAGCTCGCGGAAACGCCGGATATCGCCCATTCCGCGCGCGGCGACACCCGACACCATTGCCATCGCGGGACCGAACAGGAACCGCAGCCGCCGGTAGCCCCGGAACGATTTTTCCCCCAGGCGGCCGTTGACCACGGCCACCGGAACGCCGCACAGAAACGCCTGGCGGATCAGGTTGGGCCAAAGCTCGGTCTCCACCATCGCGAGGGCGGTGGGCCGGATTCGCCCCAGCGCCGACCGGACGGCGAAACGGTAGTCAAACGGAAGATAAAACACATGCTCGACGCCCCCGATTTTCTCCGCCGCCTCCCGGCCGGTTTCGGTCACCGTCGAGATGACTACCCGGAGAGCCGGGCGCGCTTTACGGAGGGCGGGCAGGAGCGCCGCCGCCACGCCGACCTCGCCCACGGATACGGCGTGGAGCCAGAGCCGCCCCTCCGGCTCCGGCGGGGGGAGAACCCGCAAAAACCCGAGGCGCTCGCCCGCGCCGCTCAGGGGGAGCCCCCGCCGCCAGAGGCGCAGGAGGTAGTAGGCCCCGATAATGGGGGAGGCGACGATGATCGCCACGTTGTAGAGAAAGTAGGCCAGAACGTCCATCAGTCGCCGGAAGTTTCGAGAGAGGCCCCCGCCTGCTCATTCGCGGCGGTAAGGCGACGCGCCAGCTCTTCGCAGAGCGATTCCAACTCGGCAGGATCGCCCGTCCGAGGGACTTTCAATGCCTCCCCGTAGGAGAGCGCCAGACGGGTGAAGGGAAGTGGAATGATCGTCCCATCCCATGTCGAGAGTCGGATAAAGCGCGACGCAGCCGCGCCGACAGGAACGATCAGCCGCTCCGTCATCGCCCCCAGGTGGATCACGCCCGGCTTGATGCGCTCGGGCGGGCCTTTCGGGCCGTCCGGGGTGACGATGATGTGATACCCGGTCTCGGCCGCGCGGGCGAGCTGGCGAAGGGCGGACGAGCCACCCTTGTCCCTTCCATCCATCCGCGAGGAGGAGCCCCGGATCGTCCTGCTGCCGAGGATCGCCATGATGCGTGCGAGGAGCTCGCCGTCGCGGCTCCGGCTGACGAGGCAGACCCGGGGCAAGTCTTTCGGATAAAAGGGAGTGATCAGACCGATGTGCTTGTGCCAGAAGACGCCGATATAGGTACCGCCCGGCTGGGCGAGCACACGTTCGTGAAAATCCAATCCCCCGATACCGAGGGCGGCGAGCCGGGTCCAGATCGGCGCACCGGGTTCGCGGCCCCAATCGTCGTAAACCGAGGTCGCGAGCGTTTTCTCCCCCTCTTTCACGGGGATTCCTCCAGAAACCGGCGGATTCGGGCCGCCGCCCGCGCGTACGGGTCAGGTCCGTCCAGGAAGCTTCGAATTTCATCGAAGGCCCGGGTCTGCCGCTCGCGCGCGGCCGGATCTTCCAGCAGATGGGAGAGCAGATCGGCGATGCGCCCGCTCCGGGCCTTTCCCTGAATCAACTCCGGAGCGACTTCCCGCCCCGCCAGAAGATTCACGAGGCTGACGAAATCTACCTGCAGCAAAAAATACCTCGCCACAATATTGGTAATCTGCTCGATGATGTAAATGACAATCATGGGTGTACCGAGAAGGGCGGTCTCCAGCGTGGCCGTTCCGCTCGCGACGACGGCGGCGTCGGCCGCGCGGATGACTTCATGCTGCCGCCCGCGAACCACGCGCACCGTTTCTTTTTCGGATGATAACGCATTCCGCACCGTCCTTTCCGGAAGGGCATCCGCTTCCGAGATAAGATAGTGCGCCCCGGATATTCGTTCTTTCAGCATGCGAACGGCGTCTTCCATGAGAGGGACGTGGCGCTCGATCTCCTTCATGCGGCTCCCCGGCAGAAAGGAGACGACCCGCGCATCCTGGGGGATACCCAGCGAGGCACGCGCTTCTTCTCTCGAAGGGCAGCCCCGGAGAGCGAAGGCGACCGGATTTCCGATAAATTCGGCCCTTCCGCCGCTGCGGGTGAAATAGGGGGGCTCGAAGGGATAGATCGTCAGGACCAGGTCGAAAAGACGGGCGATGGTCCGGGCGCGGCCAGCCCCCCAGGCCCAGACCTGCGGGGGGATGAAGTAGATGAGCCGGGGAGGATCCGGGAGCTTTTTCAGGGCCTTGGCGAGGGAGAGGTTGAAACCGGGATAGTCCACGAGAATCACGGCCCGGGGACGCCGCTCGCCGACCTCCCTCAGCAGGTCGCGCTTCACGCGCCGCAATATCGGCAGGACTCTGGGGAAATCGCTTATTCCGACAGCGGCGAGCGGGCCGCAGTCATGGATGATCCCGGCGCCCGCCCTCCGCATCGCCTCCCCGCCCACGCCGAAGGCGCCCAGGCCGGGCATTTCCCCGGCAAGCGCCTCCAGAAGGCGCCCGGCGTGGAGATCACCCGAGGGCTCTCCCGCAACAACCAAAACATGACCGTCTGACGGGCTCATCGCTCCTCATCGTCCGTCCATCCGACCAAAGCGATTCCGGCGGTGTCGGCTTCCCGTACAAGTGTGTCCTTTTCAATCAAGAACGTGGTGCCCGCCTCGACAATCAGGGCCGCGGCGCCGCCCTCGCGCGCCATCTGAAGCGTCTTCGGCCCGATGGCGGGAACGTCGAAGCGGGGATCCTGCTTCGGGCGCGCCACCTTGCACACAACAGCGCCCTCCCCGGCCAACTCACATCCCCTGCGAATGGCCTCGTCGGTCCCCTCGATGGCCTCGACGGCGACGACGGCGCCTTTTCGGACGACGACCGTCTGGCCGATGTCGAGAGCGGCCACTTCACGCGCCATGCGAAACCCGTAGCGGACGTCCTTGAGCAGCGAATCCTTCAGCCGCTTTTTTCCGATAGGACCGGGAGGGGTGAGGAGATGATCGAGAAACTCCGTCTGGGGGATGATCTCCAGATCGTTTTCCTCGGCGTACTCGATCACCGCGTCCATGATCGTCATGTCCGCCATGTTGCGCGCCCGGTATACGAACTTGAGTGCGTCGAGATCGAACTTCAACCCCTGGAAAAGGAGATTCTTCTCTACTTTCCCGGCGAGGCCGACGCGGCGGACTCCCTCGGACTGCAAAAAACGCAGCATTTTTTTGGGCTGAGTGGGCGCAAGCTGGATGGCCGATTGCGCGACGCCTTCCAAAGAGTCGTGGACGGCGGGCGAGAGGGCGACGACGGCGACATCGCAGCCTTTTTCGTTCGCCCGGGTGACGAATTCAAGAGCGATGGAACCGGCACCGGCAATGAGGCCTATCCGCTCCCGAGAAGTGGACATACTTGGACGGGGTTAAATCGAGGTGGGCACGGGCATGTTGAGCATTTGAACGACGCGGAGGGCGACGTCCAGCGAACGGAGTTCCCACTCCGCATTTTCTACAACACTGCCGGTCTGGACCGCCTGAAGGAAATTCCGGAGTTCCAGCTTGAGGGGATTGTCCTTGTGGACAAAAAGCCGCTCCACCTGGGCCTGCTCGCGGTACTTGAGTTCCTCGCGGCTCAGGCTGTGCTCACTGGAGGCTTTGCGGTGGATCCGTACTTCCTGATCGGCATAGTCCAGCTTGATATAAGCATCGGGCTGGGAAATCGAGAGCGAGCGAATTTTATTCTGGGTCACGCGGCTGGCGGTGATAGTGGCGATGCATCCGCCCGCAAACTGGATCTGGACGTTGGCGACATCCTCGCGGTCGCTCACAGGAGAACCACCCACCGCCGAAAGAGACACGACTTCGTCTTCGACCAGCCGAAGAATGATGTCCAGATCGTGGATCATCAGGTCAAGCACCACGCCATCGTTCCGCGCTCTTTCAACAAACGGTCCCAGACGGCGGCATTCGATGAGCGAGGGCTCCTTGACGATTTCAGAGAGCTCCTGAACCGCGCCGTTAAACCGCTCGACGTGGCCGATGTGGAGAACCTTGTTATTTTCCGCGGCGATGCGGAACAACTTCCGCGCCTCACCGATATCATTGCAGATGGGTTTTTCAACGAGGGCGTGGACACCGTTCGAGAGATATTTCCTGGACACGGAAAAGTGGTGCACGGTGGGCAGGGCAACAATGACCGCATCCACCTTGCCGATAAGGTCGGCGGGGTCCGCAAAGTATTCGGCCCCGTACTTGCCGGCCAGCTCCTCTCCGCGGTCACTATCGTTATCAGCCAGTGCGACCAAATTGGCTTCGGGAAGCTCGGAAAGCGCGGCCAAATGGTAGCTGCCCATATGGCCAACACCAGCCACGCCTACACGAACGAATTCCATAAAATATGGCCTTTCTCTTGGAACGGAGGTGCGAAACGGCGGAACTCATTCCTGGTCCAGATAAACCCCTCTTTTTGACGTCCTTGCGAATTCTACCACGGATTTGATCTCGCGTCCCAGGGGGAGTTCGGCCTCGATCTGGTCCGCCCCCTCGGCCATCGTTTTGGCTTCATGGAACAGAATACGGTAGGCCCGCTTCAGGTGGCCCCTCACCTCCGCCGAAACCCCGCGCCGGCGCAGCCCGACCATATTGAGCCCCCGGACACGGGGGACATGCCCCCCCAGCATCGCAAAAGGGAGAACATCCTTGCGGATCCCCATGGGCCCGCCAATCATCACGCCTTCCCCGATGCGCACAAACTGGTGGATGCCAACGCAGAAGGAGATAAAAGCGTCGTCGCCCACCTCGACATGGCCGCTGAGAGCGACCGAGTTGGTCAAAATCACCCGATCGCCGACCAGGCAATCGTGGGCGACATGCGCTTGCGTCATGAAATAGCACTCGGCGCCCACCCGGGTGGCCTTACCCTCATGGATGGAACGGTGCAGGGTGACCATCTCGCGGACCACCGTACCGGGGCCGATCTCGATTCCCCCGCCGCGTCCCTCCTGGGTCACCATTTGCGCCTCGGTGCCGACGACGGCGCCCGGAAATATCCGGCATCCGGCCCCGATGATCGCCGGACCCTCGAGGATGGTGTGAGCCCCTATCTCGCAGCCGTCCCCCAACTCGACGCCAGCACCGACAAAGGCGCCCGGGCCGATGACGACATTCTCGCCGATGGCGGCCTTGGAATCGACGTGGGAAGCCGGATGAATCTGGCTCACGATTCGTTCGAAGGCGGGGTAACGATTGCTGTGATCACGGCCTCGGCCACCGTCTCTCCATCAACGAAGGCAGCCCCTCCTATTTTCCAATAGGTGTTGCGCCGCCGCAGCGATTGCATCTCGATTCGAAGCTGGTCTCCCGGCCGAACGGCACGCCGGAATTTAGCCTCCTCGATTCCGGCGAAAAGAAAACTCGATTGGGGATCAACGATGTTCCCCCCAAAAATGCAGAGCAACGCCGACTGGGCCATCGCCTCGATAATGAGAACGCCGGGCATGATGGGCATGTCCGGGAAATGGCCGGTGAAAAAAGGCTCGTTGTGGGCGACGTTCTTTATCGCGACAATGGAAATGGCGTCCGTATCGATTTCGAGAACCCGATCCACGAGCAACATCGGAAACCGGTGCGGAAGCAGTTTCAGAATTTCTTCCGCGCCTAACATCTTCCGCTCTCCTCCTGCTTTCCTTCCAGTGCGCTGACGCGGCGGGCGAGCTCCGGCAGGCGCGAATACACAACCAGCCGCCGCCGCACCCGGGAAGCCTCGTCTGCGGGAGCATCCATGTAAACTTTTCCCCCTTCAAGACTCTTTGTCACACCCGTCATCGCGGCCAACGTCGCACCGTCGCCGATTTCGACATGGTCCGAAATTCCCACCTGGCCGCCCATGATGACCCCGCGCCCGACCCGGACGCTTCCGGATATTCCCACCTGGCTCGCCAGAAGGGATCCGTCTCCGATCTCTACGTTGTGGGCGATCTGGACCAGATTGTCGATTTTGGCCCCGCGCTTGATACGCGTCTCTCCGATGGCTCCCCGATCAATCGTGGTGTTCGAGCCGATTTCCACATCATCCTCGATGACCACCGTGCCCGTCTGCGGAAATTTCTCCACCCCGCCCTTCCCGTCGGGCACATAGCCGAAACCGTCCGAGCCGATCACGGCGCCGGCGTGTATGACAACACGGGCTCCCACCTCCACACCCGTGTACAGGACGCTGTTGGGATGGATCACGCAGCCGGGCCCCAGCTTCACGCCCGCCCCGATCCGCGCGCCGGCACCGATCCAACAGCCATCTCCGATCTCGGCATCAGGACCGATGGAAGCGGCCGGGCCTACCGAAACGCCCTCGCCAATCCTCGCTCCCGCCTCAACGTGGGCGCCGGGGTGAACCCCCGGCTCCGGCTGCTTCTGCGGACGGAGAAGCGCAATGGCGCGGGCAAAGACCAGTTTGGGGATTTCGGAACGAATGCCGGGGCCACCCGGATCCACTTCAGGCGGGACAATCAGGGCTCCGGCGGAGGTAGGCTTTTTTCTTTGACTCGCGGATTCGGCGTAACTCAGGGTGTCGGGCGCCGCATCGCTGTATTCGGCCACGTCACGTACATCAAAATCTCCGTCACCGATCAACTCACCCCCGGTCCTCTCAGCAATTTCCGCGAGGCGCATCTCATTTCTTCTTTTTGTCGTAAAGCTTGATCACCTGATCGGTGATTTCCACCGATTTATTGACGAACAAGACGCCGGCGGCGGTCTTGGCGATGATCAAGTCGTATTTCCCTTCTTTGGCGATTACCTGCACGACGTCATTCATTTGCTTCAGAAGATCGCCCATGATCCTTCTCTGGCGTGACTGAAGATCACCGCGGCTCTCCTGAGCCATTCTTTTGAGCTCATCCTCATCCCGGGAAATGTCCCGCCGGCGCCTACGGAGATCGACTTCCTTCCTTTCCCGTTCCTCGGCACGCCAAATGGCGCCTTTCTGCTGAATCTCACGCTGGAGCTCCCGGATCGCCGCTACACTTTTTTCAAATTTTTCCTTCCTTACGTTGAACTTCTCTTCCAGACGCTTCTTTTCCCGAATGACCATCGTCCGCGCGGCCTTCCCCGCCTTCGACTCCGCAATGGCTTTTTGAATATCAACCACCGCGATACGCAGCTCGGCGGAAGAGGCGGAAACAATCCCGAAAAAGAAAGCCATGAAGCCCATTACCGCAATGCGTGACATATAGCGTCTCACAACCATTTGATTTCCTTCCTGTAGATTCACAATCAAGGCAACGCCTTTAAGTTAAAAAGATGAGCCGAGACCGACATGAATCTCCCGCGGCCGCTCACCCGATTTCTTATCCAGCTTGTAGCCGACGTCGATCCGAACGGGGCCCAGCGGCGTTATGAAACGAACGCCAAACCCGCCGCCATAGCGGAGATCCGCAAGATCGAACGCGTTGTGGCGCTCCCATACGTTTCCGGCATCCAGAAAAGCGACAAGCCGTGTCGGCCCAAAAAACGGATGCGAAATCTCTGTAGAGAAAAGAGCGGTCGAGAAGCCTCCGATGGCTTCACCGCCCGAGTCAACCGGCCCCAGATCGTCCCGGTCGAAACCCCGGACTGCCCGCCGGCCACCCAGAAACAACCGGCGGAACGCGGGAAGAGACCCCTCGAAGGCATCAATATACCGTGCCTCCACGCGGTAAGACCATACCAATTTTCTCAAAAGACGAATACGCAGCTTCTCGCCTATGCTGTAGTACTGCCTGATTTCCGCGAGAAAGGAAGCAACGTCGATATCGCCGCCCAGGGGCCCACCCGATACCGTCGGAGACAATCTCGCCAGGGTGCCGCTCGAAGGGAACTGCCGGTTGTTCCGGCTGTCGTACACGAGCGAGGGATTCAAAAGACTCTGCAGTTGCTTTTCATCCTCGACGTCCAAAACATCCTGAATCGCGGTAGGCGACACATTCGTCAATTTTGAGGTCGAGAGCTCGTACGTCAAAAATGCCGAGAGAAAGTCGCTCAAATTTTTTCCAACCTGAATGCTGGCGCCCGTCCGCTCGTTATCGAAGGTCGAGAATTCCTCCTCGCCGGCAAACACGGTCATACCCAGGGAGAAATCTTTATCCATGAAGTTCGGATTCGTAAAAGAGCCGCTCACTTCGACAACCTCGCTCGAAAACTGTCCTCCAAAGTTGACAATGTAACCTCGGCCAAAGAGATTCTCTTCCCGAATCGAAGCGCCCAGAATCAGGCCTTCACGGCTGTTGAAACCGATGCCGCCACCTATCGACCCCGTTGGCTTTTCCTTCACCTCGATATCGATATCGAGAACCTCACTGCTCCCCGGCCGCCGTTTTTCGACCACTTTCACATCGCTGAAATATCCTGTGTTCTGAAGTCTGCCCCGGGTGGCGGCGAGACCCTGGGAGTCATAGAGCGCCCCTTCCGTCACCCGGACTTCCCGGCGGACGACATTTTCCCGCGTTCGGGAATTTCCTTTGATGTTGACGTGGCCGATATAGACCCGCCGGCCCTTGTTCACTTCATAGCGGATGTTGATTATCTTTTTTTCATCATCGACCCGGGTAACCGGCTGCACATCCGCAAACGCATAGCCCTTGGCGGCAAAGGCGCTGGAAATACCCTGCACATCCTGAATCATGAAGGTCCGGTTGAACGTCTCGCCCGGAAAGAGGGCAAATTTATTTTTCAGCTCTTCGGGGGGGATGACATCTTCTCCCCCGCGGACATCGATTTCTCCGGTATTGTATTTAAATCCCTCGCTTATCGTGATGATGATATTCAGCTTTCCGCGCACCCGGTCTTCCCGGACAATCGGCTCGCTCGCCTGGACCTTGAAAAATCCTCGGGATTGGTACAGAAGGCGCATCCGCAGCAAATCTTTCTGTAGCTCATCTTCCCGGTAAATTCCCGATTCGGTGATGAATGAGAAAAAGCCCCCCTCGTCCGTCTCCATCACGGAGAGAATGTCCTTTCGCGAGATGCTCTCGTTTCCGCGGAATGTGATGGTTTCGATCTCGACTTTTTCGCCCTCGTCGATCATGAGCGTGACATCGACCGTGTTCCGGGCCCCCTCCTTCAGCACAGCTTCGACGCGCGCAAAATAATAGCCTTTTTCCTGATAGAGTTTCCGGATATTCCGGACGGTTTCCTTGATGGTCGCCTCGTTGACGATGGTCTGAACCTTGACCGTCATGCGCTCGCGGACTTTCTCCGCATCAACGTTGACGTTTCCGGAGAGCTCCACCTTGCGGATGGTGGGTTTTTCGGTGACGAAATAAATGACCCGGAGCCCGCCCTCAAAAGACTCCACATCGACCTTCACGTCCCGGAAAAAACCGAGCCCGTATATCGTGCGCATATCCTTGCGGGTTTGCTCCACGAGCTCGATGTTGGTGTAATTTTTGCCTTCGGAAAGTCGGACGTAGAAAAGGATGGTGGATCGGTCAACGCGGCGGTTGCCGCGTACCTCGACTGATTTCACCGTAATAGCGGGAGCAGCAGTTTGCGCGCCGGCATCGGAAAAAAGAAGAAGGACTAGACACAAAACGGCTGTGGCGACGCAGGCCCCCACCCTCGCCGCAATTTGCATTGCGACACACTCCTCCTGTGCGGGATGAAGTGGCCCGGGTCACTCCTGGGCCGGTGTTAAATATCCTGAATGCTGAATATCTCTGAGTCTTCTCTAGATTCAAACACCAGCTCGTCACCAGCCAGCTTCACCAGCACGACCCCACCGCTCTGGAACTTCCCGTGGAGCACCTCTTCACTGAGGGTATCCTCAATGTGGCGCTGGATAACCCGGCGGAGGGGACGCGCTCCATAAGCCGGGTCATATCCTTCTTTCGCCAGCCATTCACGAGCCTCTTCTGTCAGCTCGAGCCGCAGGTCCTTGTCAGCAAGCGTCTTGTTTACCTTGCCAATCTCGATATTGACAATGCTCATGATGTTTTCATGAGAGAGTGGACTGAATATCACTACGTCGTCAATCCGGTTGAGAAATTCGGGATTGAACGTCTTCTTCAGCTCATCGCGAATATTGTCTTTCACCCGGTTAAAGCCGGTGTCCCCACCCGCCTTCTGAAATCCCAGCGCCGTTCCCTTCTCGATGGACCTGGCCGCCAGGTTCGAGGTCATGATGATGATGGCGTTCTTGAAATCGACAAGCCGCCCATAGCTGTCCGTCAGGGCGCCGTCGTCCATCACCTGGAGAAGGATGTGATAGACATCCGGATGCGCTTTCTCGATTTCATCGAGCAGGATAACGGAGTATGGCTTGCGCCGCACGCGCTCGGTCAGCTGCCCGCCCTCTTCATAGCCGACATATCCCGGAGGCGCCCCCGTCAAACGGGAAACATTGAATCGCTCCATGTACTCGCTCATGTCGATCCGGATGAGCGAGGAAACGTCGCCGAACATAAACTCGGCGAGAACGCGCGCCATCTCCGTCTTGCCCACGCCGGTAGGCCCGAGGAAGAGGAAGCTCCCGATTGGCCGCTTGGGATTTTTCAGGCCGGCGCGCGAACGGCGTACCGCCTTGGTAAGCAGACGCGTTGCCTCCTCCTGTCCGACGACAACCGCATTCAACTCTTCTTCCATCCGGAGCAGACGCTCGTTCTCGATCTCTTCGATGCGCTGCAGAGGGATGCCCGTCATACGGCTCACGACGTAGGCCACGTCCTCTTCGGTGACGAGCGCTTCCTCATCGGTGCGATCGGCTTCCCATTCGGCCTTGAGATCTTCGAGCTTTCCTCGATCCTGCTCTTCCTGATCACGAAGCTCGACCGCCTTCTCGAATTCCTGGTTTTCGATCATGTCTTTCTTGAGCCGGACCGTATCCTCGATATGGCGCTGCAGATCGCGAATGTTGGTCGGGAAGGTTTCCTTCTCGAGCCGCACCTTGCTGCAGGCCTCGTCGATCACGTCGATCGCCTTGTCGGGCAGGTAGCGGTCCGACACGTACTGGGAGGACAGTTTCACCGCCGTCACGATGGCCTCGTCAACGATGCGCGCTTTGTGGTGACGCTCGTACTTATCCTTCAGCCCGCGAAGGATGTTGACCGCGTCGTCGTTCGAGGGCGGGTCAACCATGATGGACTGAAACCGCCGCTCCAGGGCCCCGTTCTTCTCGATGTACTTGCGGTACTCGTCCAGCGTGGTCGCACCGATGCACTGGACCTCGCCGCGGCTGAGCGCCGGCTTGAGCATGTTGGAAGCGTCGATCGAGCCCTCGGCCGCGCCCGCGCCAACGAGCGTATGAAGCTCGTCGATGAAGATGATGACATCCTGGCTCTGGGTGATCTCTTTCATGATGGCCTTGAGGCGTGCCTCGAACTGACCGCGATATTTCGTCCCCGCCACGAGAGCGCCCAGATCGAGGGCGACCACGCGCTTGTTGTAAAGAATCTGGGGGACTTCTTTGGACACGATGAGCTGAGCGAGACCCTCGACGATGGCCGTTTTGCCCACGCCCGGCTCACCGATCAGAACCGGATTGTTCTTCGTTCGGCGAGCCAGGATCTGAATCACGCGCTCGATTTCATTGGCCCGGCCGATCACCGGATCCAGCTTGTCCGCCTCGGCCAGCTCGGTCAGGTCGCGACCAAACTCATCGAGAGCCGGTGTCTTGCTCTTATCGCGCGTGCGCGTCGCAACCGGCTCGCGAAGCAGGTTGATGGTCTGCTCGCGGGTCTGCTGGAGCTTCACGCCGAAGCTGCCGAGAATCTTGGCCGCCAGGCCGTCTTTTTCTCGGACAATTCCGAGCAAGAGGTGTTCGGTGCCGATATAGTTGTGGCCCATCAGACGGGCCTCTTCGACCGCGTATTCCAGGACTTTCTTCGCTTTGGGGGTGAACGGAATATCGCCTTCCACCGGGCCGCTCGAACTCTTGGGCAGGTTTCTTTCAAGCTCAAGGCGCAACTGCTTCGGATCAACACCCAGCTTCTGAAGCACCGCGATGGCGATGCCTCCGCCATCCTTCAACACGCCGAGAAGAATATGTTCCGTTCCCAAATATTCATGGCGGTAATGCTCTGCTTCTTCTCTGGCGAGGATAATGACCTTCCTGGCGCGCTCAGTAAATCTCTTAAACATTCGGCCTCCTAACCCCCAAGTGCAATTACGATTGCGATGTGGCGATTCGACCATCCACCATTATCACTCGTCTATCCATCTGGGCGGCGATGGAGCCATTATGCGTAACAATCAGAAAAGTCACCCCATCCGACTGATTGATCTCTCTGAGCAGGCCGTATATCGAATCCGCCGTTTCAGAATCAAGATTACCCGTCGGCTCGTCGGCCAGAACCATCGCCGGTCCGTTTACCAACGCCCTCGCAACGGCCACCCGTTGCTGCTCGCCACCGGAAAGTTCTCCCGGCCGGTGACTCATCCTTTCCCCAAGCCCGACACGCTCCACCAACTCCCGGGCCCGGACCTCTACTTTGCGCCGGGAAGCTCCTCCCAGCAACCCTGGTATTATAACATTTTCCAGGGCTGAAAACTCCGGGAGAAGGTGATGAAACTGAAAGACGAACCCGATGGACCGGTTCCGGAATCGGGCCAGCTCAGCGTCCGAAAGGCGGAATATCTGTTTCTCCCGAAAGAAAATTTCCCCGTCCGTGGGCCGATCCAGAGCACCGATCATGTGGAGCAGGGTGCTTTTTCCGACCCCCGAGGCCCCCAGAACGGCCACCATCTCTCCAGCTCGGATATCCAGGTTCAGGCCCCGGAGAACCCTGACCTCCACCCCGTCCGGCCGGTATGTCTTGACCAGATTGCGAATGGAAACCACAAACTCCAACTTATCAATAACTTGACTATTCCCAGCCACTTGCCCGTGCGCTCGGTTATCCATATCGCAGCACTTCGACCGGATCGACGCGAGAGGCCCGCCAGGCGGGGTAGACGGTGGCTAAAAGACTGATAATAAATGCCAAAATAGCCGTCACCGTCACGTCCGACATGGTCATATGAACGGGCAACCTGTCGATATGGTAGACGCTGGCCGGAAGTATGTCCAGACCGAAAAATTTCTCCAGAAAGTCCTCTACATACTGCAGATTCCACCCGACATAGAGCCCCAAAAACACCCCCAGAACGGCCCCCGAAAAGCCCATCGTCGCCCCCTGGACAAAGAAAATGCGAAGTATGGTCCCCCGGGTAGCGCCCATCGATTTGAGGATAGCAATCTCGCGGGATTTTTCCATCACCACCATGACGAGCGAGCCGACGATATTGAACGCCGCGACAATGATCACCAGAAGGAGGAGAATGGTCATGGTCGTCTTTTCGGTCTTGAGCGCCGAAAACAAATTCCGGTTCATCTGCTGCCAGGAGCGCACCCAGTAGGGATACGGGAGGAACTTTCGGATGCTCCGCGCCACCTTCTCCGCCAGGAAAATATCCGCCACCCGCATGTGCACTCCCGTCACCGAATCGCCCAGCCCGAAAAAGCGCTGCGCCTGACCCATCGAGATAAAAGCCAGGCCCGAGTCGTACTGATAGAATCCGCTACGGAACAATCCGACGATCTCAAACGTCTTCGACCGGGGAAGCATTCCCATGGGCGTGACCGCGCCGACGGGGCTGATGATGGTAATCGGCTTGCCGACATTCACGCCCAGGTTCGACGCCAGCTCTTCGCCCAGCACGATGGGCGGAAGCGTCTTTCCCCCCGGGCCGGGCGTCCCGCCGCCCTTCCCCGCCAGGCGCTCCAGCGTTCCCACGGTCATGTACTTTCGAATGTCGGTGACGTTCTGCTCCGCCGCCGGGTCCACCCCCCTGACCACCGCCCCGGTGACGCGCCCTTCGGAAGAAAGCATGGCCTGCCCGTAGATAAAGGGGCTCGCCGCTCCCACCCTCGGCTCTCGCCGCACGCGCTCGAGCACGTCCCGCCACTTTTTCATGGCCGCCGAACCCGACTCGACCACGACGACGTGGCTCTGGGTTCCCAGAATCTTCGTCCGAAGCTCTTTTTCGAAGCCGGTCATGACGCCGACCACCACGATCAGCGTGGCGACGCCGAGCGCGATTCCGACGATCGAAATCACCGAGGTGAGCGAAACGAAGAAGGATTTATTTTTCGGCCGCAGATGGCGCAGGCCGATATAGAGCGAGACGGGGAGCGACAATGTCTAATCCTGCGTTTTTCTCATAAGCGGAAAGAAAATCACGTCGCGAATCGACGGGGAGTCGGTCAGCAGCATGGCGAGCCGGTCGATCCCGATTCCCTCTCCGGCCGTGGGCGGCAACCCGTATTCGAGCGCGCGGAGATAGTCCCAGTCCACCTCGTGGGCCTCTTCGTCGCCGGCCTCCCGGGCCGCCGCCTGGGCCTCGAAGCGCCCGCGCTGATCGTCGGGGTCGTTCAACTCCGTGTAGGCGTTGGCGATCTCCCGCCCGGAGATGATGAGCTCGAAGCGCTCGACAATCTCCGGATCGTCCTCGCGCGATTTCGAGAGTGGCGACAGCGCACGCGGAAAATCGTAGATAAAGGTCGGCTGGCGAAGCTTGGGCTCCACCGTCTCCTCGAAGAGGAATTCGAGAAGGTGGACGTGATCCATGTCGGCCGGAATCGGATACCCCGTCCGCGCCGCGAGCTTCAGGGCGTGTTCGCGGGCCGCCCCGGCGTCCCTGAGGACTTCCGCCGGGCACTCGCCCAGCTCGACGATGGCGTCGTGCCACTTGAAGCGCGCCCAGGGCGTCTCGAACGATAGCTCTTCTTCGCCGTAGGTCAGGGTCCGGCCCCCGGCGACGTCCTCGACGATGCCGGTGAGCATCTCCTCGGTGAGCGCCATCAGGTCGTTGTAGTCGGCATAGGCCATGTAGAACTCGACCATCGTGAACTCGGGGTTGTGCTGGGTGGAGATGCCCTCGTTCCGGAAGTTGCGGTTGATCTCGTACACCCGATCGATGCCGCCGACGACGAGGCGCTTGAGGTAAAGCTCGGGCGCCACCCGCAGATAGAGGGGCATGTCCAGCGTGTTGTGATAGGTCGTAAAGGGCTTCGCCGCCGCGCCACCGGCAATCGGCTGCATCATCGGCGTCTCGACCTCGAGGAAGCCCCGATCGTCCAGGAACCGGCGCATGAGCTGAATCATGCGCGAGCGCTTGTGGAAGATCCCCATCACGTCCGGGTTGGCGATCAGGTCCACGTAGCGCTGGCGGTAGCGGGTCTCCACGTCCTGAAGGCCGTGCCACTTCTCGGGAAGGGGATACATGCTCTTGGTCAGAAGCTGAATCTCGCGAACCCAGATTGAAAGCTCTTTCGTCCGCGTGCGGAAGACGCCGCCCGCGCTGCCGACGATGTCGCCGATGTCCAGCTCCTTGACGCGGGCGAAGGCCTCCTCACCCAGCTCGTTCATCCGCACGAATAGCTGAATCCGCCCGGTGCCGTCCCGCAGGTCCATGAACACGACCTTCCCCTGGAGGCGCTTGGCCATGACGCGCCCGGCGACGACGAAGCGCTGCGCCTTCGTCTCTTCGTATTCCTCGTCGGACAACTCGCCGTACTTATCGGCGATCTCCCCGATCCGGTGGGAGATGGGAAAGCGGTTGACGAAGGGGTCCCCCCCCTCCTGGCGCACCTGCTCGAGCTTGCGCCGGCGCTGCTCGAGGATTTCACCGAGCTTGCCTTCGGCCGCTTCGGGATCCGCCGCGGGTTCCGGCTGGTACTGTGGATTGGATTCGCTCATTTCCGTTTCGCTTCCTGTCCTATTCACTGGCCCTGGCTTCCGCGCGGCCCTCGATCAGCGAAAGCAGATAGGCGTCGATGAGGGGGTCGAGATCGCCGTCCAGCACCGCGTCCACGTTCGAGGTCTCCACATCCGTCCGGTGGTCCTTCACCATCCGGTAGGGATGGAGAACATAGGAGCGGATCTGGCTCCCGAAGCTGATCGATTTTTTCTCAGCGTGCGCCGCTTCTTTTTCTTCCTCGCGCTTTCGGCGCTCCAGCTCGTAGAGCTGGGCGCGGAGCATCTTCATCGCCGTCGCGCGGTTTTTGTGCTGGCTCCGTTCGTTCTGACAGGTGACAACGATCCCCGAGGGCGCGTGTGTGATGCGCACGGCGGAGTCGGTCGTGTTCACGTGCTGCCCGCCCGCGCCCGAGCTCCGGTACACGTCGATCCGCAGGTCGCTTTCGTTGATCTCGATCTCCACGTCGTCGGCGATCTCCGGCGTCACGTCCACCGAGGCGAACGAGGTATGCCGCCGCGCACTGGCGTCGTAGGGAGAAATCCGCACCAGACGGTGCACGCCCACCTCCGCCCGGATGTAGCCGTAGGCGTAGTCTCCCTGAATCATGAGCGTCGCGTTTTTGATTCCCGCCTCCTCGCCGGGAAGGATGGAAATCAGCTTGACCGAGTAGCCGTGCCTTTCCGCCCACCGCGAATACATCCGAAGGAGGCTCTCGGCCCAGTCCTGGCTCTCGACCCCGCCCGCGCCCGCGTTGACGGAGAGAAAGGCGTTGGCCAGGTCTTCTTCCGAGTCCATGACGAGGCGGAATTCCAGCCGCCCATGCTCGCGCTCGACGGCGTCGAGCCCTTCACCCGCCTCCCGGACCAGATCGGGATCGGGCTCGCCCTCTTCCATTTCCATGAGTTCGATGAGCTCTCGTTGATCGGTCAGTTTGTCGTTGAGTTCGGTCCAGGCGTCGATCATGCGCTGCAGGGAGGCCCGGCGCTTCAGTGTGTTCTGGGCGGAATCGGCGTCGTCCCAAAAGCCCGCGCCCCCCGCGAGCTTATCCAGTCGAGTGCACTCCCCCTCGAGTCCATCGAGGTCAAAGACGACCTCGGAGCTCACGGAGACGGGCCTCCAGCCACTCGCATTTTTTTACCAGCTCTTCCATTTCTTCCCCTCAGCGGCGCCAGTTACAGGCGCCTCGTTCTTAACAAACCCGGGCGGGCGGAATCAAGCATACCATACTCGACGGCGGCGCCGGACTCTGGAGACGGTCACCCCCCCAAGCGTCAGGAGGGCACACGCGATGGCGAACGCGTCGCCGATCCGCGCGTACACCGTCAGCGGACCCTTGCGCGGTGCGATGAGATCCGCCCGCCGCCATTTTTTGAAGAGCGGGCTGCGGAACCGGATTTTCCCGGTGGCGTCGATCACCGAGCTGATCCCCGAATTCGCCGAGCGGACGATGGGAACCCGGAACTCCACCGCCCGAAATGCCACCATCGAGAGGTGCTGCTCGGAGGCGGCCGTGCGGCCGAACCAGGCGTCGTTCGTGATGTTCACGAGGAATTGCGCGTTCCTCATCCGGCGGACAACGCGGGGGAAGATGACCTCGAAGCAGATGAGGACTCCAAACTTCCCGCCGGGTGCGTCGAAAAGGGTGGCGGTCTTTCCCTCCCCGAACCGCCCGATGACCGGCACGAGCTTTTCCACGAAAAAAAGGACGGACTTCCAGGGAACGTATTCGCCGAAGGGGACGAGATGCAACTTGTCGTAGCGGGCGGCCTGCGCGCCGTCCGGGCCGAGCAGATAGGCCGAATTGAAGAGCTTGCCCGGCGGAGCGGGGTCCGCCGAGAGGGCGCCGAAGAGGAGGTGGACTCCGGCCTTTCGGGAAATCCCGCCGATGCGCTTCTGCCACTCGGGCGCTTGGGAGAAAACAACCGGCGCCGCCGCCTCGGGCCAGACGACGAGCGGCGCGACGCCCCCGCCCAGTTTCTTGAACTCCCCGGTCAGCTCGTCCGTCAGTTTTTCCAGATCTCCGACGATGACGTCCCGCATCCCGGGCTTCCACTTGAGCGAGGGCCGGGTGTCGGGCTGCACAATCCCGACCGGGACCGTCGCCGGGCCCGACTTCTTCGGCAGATCGTAGAGCCGGTAGTAGCCGTAACCGACGACGAGCGCGGAGACGAGCGAAACCCCGATCACGAAGGAGATGGGCGCGCGATCCGGATACCGGAAAAAATACCAGAAGGCCGCGTTCACCAGAACGACGAAAAAAGAGACCCCGTAAATGCCGACGAGGTCGGCGATCTGGATGACCGGAAGAATCTTGTACTGGCTGTAGCCGAGCAGCGCCCAGGGAAACCCGGAGAGGAAATACGCCCGCCCCAGCTCCATCGCGACCCAGACGGCAGGCGCCATGAGAAAACGGCCAAACCCGCCCTTCGGCGTCGCCCTCGTCAGGATAAAGGCGAAGAGGCCGATATACACCGCGATATAGGCAGCGAGCAGGATGACCAGCCCCCACGCCGCCCAGCCGGGAATCCCGCCGTAGTTGACCATCGTCACCTGGACCCACCAGATGATGAACGCATAGGCGATGAAGCCTGCGATGAAACCCAGCGTGAAGGATTCGCTGCCGTCCTTCCCCTCGAGCGCCCAGAGCAGCGGGAAGAGAGCGATCCACGCCAGCGCCTCGAACCCCAGGGGAGGAAACGTGCTGGCCAGCATCAGCCCGGAGAGGATGGCGTAGCCCAGGTCGCGGCCCGTCATTCACCCTCCTCCGCCGCCTGATCCACCTCCACCTGCTCCCGGCTGCCGAGATGCTCGCGGATCGCCGCCACGACGCGGGGCGTGATCCCCTCCACCTCGAGGAGCCGCCCGTCGCTCGCCTCCAGGACGCCGCGCAGGCTCCCGAAGGAGCGGAGCAGGTTCCTTCGGCGCTTGGGCCCCAGCCCCGGCACATCGTCGAGCCCGCTCCGGATATCGGTCTTCGTCCGGCTGCTCCGGTGGTAGGTCACGGCGAAGCGGTGTACCTCATCGCGGATGCGCTGGAGCAGGAGCTTTCCCGGGCTCCCCTCTTCCATGCGCACCGGCTCCGGCTGGCCGGGGAGGAAAATCACGTCCTGATCCTCCGGGTTCTCGGCCGTGCGCCCCTTGGAGATGGACGCGAGGGCCACGTCGGCGACGCCCACTTCCTCGAGCGCCCCGGCGGCGGCGGAAAGCTGGCCCTTCCCGCCGTCGATGAGAATCAGGCTGGGCATCTCACCCCCTTCGTTGACGAGCCGCTCCATGCGCCGCGAGACGATCTCGCGCATGGAGGCGAAATCGTCGGCCCGGCCGCCCACGGTGCGTATCTTGTAGCGCCGGTAGCCGTCCTTCTGGGGGCGCCCATCATGAAATGCCACGCTTGCGCCCACGATATTGCTCCCGTGCATGTTCGAGACATCGAAGGCCTCGATGCGCACCGGGAGTTCCTCTATGCCAAGCGCCCGGCGGATCGCCTCCAGAGTCGCCTGATCTTTCGACAGCCGCTCGGTCTCGCGCTCCAGCGACTCTCCCGCGTTCTCGCAGGCCATCTCGACGAGCTTCCGCTTCCCGCCCCGCCGGGGGTGGGCCACGCTCACCTTACGTCCTCGCCGCTCCGAGAGCCACCGCGCGATGACTTCGGCGTCCGGCGGCGCGGCGGGGAGGAGCACCTCGGCCGGCAGGTAGGACTGGCCCAGGTAATACTGCTTCACGAAACCCGAAACAATCTCCTCGTCGGGTAATTCCACCTTGGCCGTGATGGTGAAGCCCTGATCGCCCAGGAGTCTTCCGCCGCGCACGAAGAACAACCGGAAGAACGCCTTGTCTCCCTTCCGGTGGAGGCCGAGGATGTCCTGCTCCCCGCCCCGCATCGAGACCATCCCCTGCTCCTGCTGCTCGAAAACGCTTTCGATGGCCTGGATCTGATCGCGCACCTTGGCGGCCTGCTCGAAGCGAAGCCCCTCGGAGTGTTCTTCCATCTGCTCGCGCAGGCGCACTTCGAGCGCCTTGTTCTTCCCCTTGAGGAAGTCGAGCGCGTCGCTCACGCAGGCGGCGTATTCCTCTTTCGTTTGAATTCCGTCGCAGGGCCCGAGGCACTGGCCCATCTGGTAGTAAATGCACCGCTTCGCCGTCTTGTCCTCGATCCCGCCCGTACAGGGCCGGATGTGAAACGTCTTGTGAAGGAAGCGGATCGTGCGGCGCAGCCGGCTGGTGGCCGGGAACGGCCCGAGATACTCCGCGCTGTCGTCCGAGGGGCTGCGGACGATGCTGAGCCGGGGAAAATCCTCGTTCGTGCTCAGTTTAAGGTAGGGAAAGTGCTTGTCGTCGCGGAGCAGGAGGTTGTGCTTCGGCTTGTATTTCTTGATGTAGTTGCTTTCGAGAATGAGGGCTTCGATCTCGTTCGAGGTGACGACGTGTTCGATGGCCGCCACCTCGCGCACCATCTTTTCGATCCAGGGCCCGCGGCCCGTCGTCTTGCCGAAGTAGCTCCGCACCCGGCTCCGGAGCTTCACCCCCTTGCCGACGTAGAGCACCTCGTCCTCTGAATTCCTGAAGATGTAGATGCCCGGCTTTTCGGGAAGCCGCCGGATCGCCTCGCGGTCGATTCCGCCCGCGTTCTTTCCTTCCCTGACATCGGAGCCGGACGGTGTCATCTGGCGATCTTCTCCGTCTTCACGCCGAGCTGGCGGCGCTCGATGGCGAGAATCCGATCGCGAAGCTCCGCCGCGCGCTCGAATTCGAGCTTCTGCGCCGCCTCGCGCATCTGGGCCCGCAGCGTTTCGAGGTCTTCGATCTCGTCTTCCGTCATCTCGCCGTAGGGCGCTTCCTCTTCCGCCACGCCGCTCAGGACATCAACGTAATCATGCTCCCAGACGCTTTCGAGAAGCTCGTCCATCCGGCGGCTGATGGAGCGGGGCGTGATGCCGTGCTCCTTGTTGTAGGCGATCTGAATCTTCCGCCGCCGGTCCATCTCGCCGATGGCGCGCTTCATGCTGTCCGTCACGCGGTCGGCGTACATGATCACCCGCCCGTCGACGTGGCGCGCGGCGCGGCCCGAAGTCTGGATGAGTGCGGTGTCCGAGCGCAGGAACCCCTCCTTGTCCGCGTCGAAGATCGCCACGAGCGCCACCTCGGGCAGGTCGAGGCCCTCACGAAGGAGGTTGATGCCGATCAGGACGTCAAACTCTCCCGAGCGGAGGTCGCGGATGATCTTCACCCGCTCCAGCGTGTCGATGTCGCTGTGCATGTAGCGCACGCGGACACCGAGGTCTTCGTAGTATTCGGTCAGGTCTTCCGAAAAACGCTTCGTGAGGGTGGTGACGAGAATGCGCTCGCCCTTCTGCTCCGACTTTCGAATCTCGCCCAGCAGATCGTCCACCTGTCCCTGGACGGAGCGAATCTCCACCGGCGGGTCCGAGAGCCCGGTGGGGCGCAGAATCTGCTCCACAACGAGACCGCCGCTTTTTTCGAGCTCGTAGGGCCCCGGGGTGGCCGAAACGTAGACAACGTTCTTGAGCTGGCTTTGGATCTCCTCGAATTTCAGCGGACGATTGTCCAGCGCCGAGGGGAGGCGGAAGCCGTACCGGACGAGGCTTTCTTTCCGCGAGCGGTCGCCTTTGTACATCGCCCGAAGCTGCGGGACGCTCTGGTGGCTCTCGTCGATGATGATGAGGGGATCCCCCGGGAAATAGGAAAAGAGGGTGGCCGGAGGCTCGCCCGGCACCCGGCCGTCCAGATGGCGGCTGTAGTTCTCGACCCCGTGGCAGTAGCCGACCTCGCGGAGCATTTCGATATCCTGCAGGGTCCGCTGGCGAATCCGCTGGGCCTCGAGCTCGAGCCCGTCCGCGTTCAGGTCGGCGACGCGCTCCCAGAGCTCTTTTTCAATGTTCTCCGTGGCGAGCGCCAGCCGCTCCTCGGGCGTGATGTAGTGGCTGTTCGGGTAGATGTCGATCTGATCGAGCGTTCGGCGGACGGTACCCCGGAGCGGATCAATCTCGCTGATCTCGTCAATCTCCTCGCCGAAGAACTCGACGCGGATGGCCTCGTCTTCTTCATGCGTGGGGATGATCTCCACCACGTCCCCCCGGGCCCGGAAGGTGGCGCGCTGAAGCTCGATGTCGCTCCGGCGGTACTGAATCTGGACAAGCTGGGAGAGGAGTTCGTCGCGGCCGATCTCCTGGCCGCGCTCCAGCTGAACATGAAGGTCGTAGTAATCGGCCGGGGAGCCAAGGCCGTAGATCGAGCTGACGCTGGCGACGACGATGACATCCTTCCGCGTGAGGGCGGCGCGGGTGGCGGAGTGGCGCAGGCGGTCCAGCTCGTCGTTGATGGAGGAATCTTTTTCGATGTAGGTGTCTGTCGTGGGGACGTAGGCCTCGGGCTGGTAATAGTCGTAATAGCTGACGAAGTACTCGACGGCGTTGTGCGGGAAAAAGCTTTTAAATTCATTGAAGAGCTGGGCGGCCAGGGTTTTGTTGTGGGCGATGACGAGGGTGGGCTTGCCGAGATTCGCGATGACGTTCGCCATGGTGAAGGTCTTGCCCGAGCCGGTGACGCCGAGGAGGACTTGATGCCGCTCCTCCAGCTCGAAGTTTTTCACGAGCGCTTCGATGGCCTCGGGCTGATCGCCCGTGGGCTTGTATTCGGAAACCAGCTGGAATTCGCTCATCGCTACGGAATAAATCCCATTGTCTCGGGTGGCGGCTGAAAGATCCTAACAGATCAATCTATCGGAAAAGGGAGGGATGATAAAGCCGCGGGATCAGGCGTTGGGAAAGGGTTCCAGATACTTCCGCCACTGAAGATGACCCTCTCCGGACATGCGGGGGTGCATCCACTGAAAGGGGTAGTAGCGGGGCTTGTGGACGGAGCGGATCAGGCTCATCCCCGTCTCTTCGGGCAGGCGGTTGCCTTTTTTCGCGTTGCACCGGCGGCAGCAGCAAACAACGTTGTCCCAGTCTGTGTGCCCGCCCCGCGAGCGCGGAACGACGTGGTCGAGCGTCAACTCGCCGGCCGCGCCGCAGTACTGACATGAATAGTGGTCTCGCCGGAATACGTTTTTCTTGCTGAAGGGGACTTCGCCCTGTCGGTGGGTGTTCACGTAGCGGATCGTATCCAGAACTCGTCTTCGGACTCAACCGTCTCGGCCTTGCCGAGGAGCATCATGCGCACCGCCCGCCGGGCGTTGCACACATTGATGGGCTCATAGGTATTGTTGAGCACAAGGACGCGAACGGTTTCGACCACCTCATCCTCCCCTGGTTGGAGCCAAGGCCGGGCGAAGAAAACACCCTGCAGGACCGACCATATCAACCACATTATCTTATCGTATTTTGAGGCCGATTTTGTCAATACAGAGGTGATTTTCGGGCTTGCAGACCGCCCAACCGGGCTTTATCCTGTGGGGCAGTCGACCCCGCCGGCCGGATCAATGCCGCTCCCTCCGGCCGATTGTTGAGGGCAGGTTCCTTGATTCCCCGCACAGCCAAAGGAAGATATCTTCTCGGCGCTCTGGTGCTGCTCGCGGTCCTCACCGGCGGGGCGCTCGGGGCGGGCTTTAACTTTCTGTACGACTTCCCGGAGCTCGAATACCTCCGCAACTACCGGCCCAGCACCATCACCCGTATTTACGCCCACGACGGCCAGGTCATCGCCCGGCTCTACCGGGAGCGCCGCGTGCCGATTCCTTTCTCGCGGATTCCCCTCCGGATGCGACAGGCCTTC
>CAMYJL010000003.1 GCA_947258645.1 uncultured Nitrospinota bacterium | reverse complement strand
CGGCACGGCAAGACGGCCACCTTCATGCCCAAGCCCGTTTTCCTCGACAACGGCACCGGCATGCACACCCACCAGAGCATCTGGAAAAAGGGGAAGAACACCTTCTTCCAGTCCGGCACCTACGGCGACCTGAGCCAGACCGCCCTCTACTACATCGGTGGCCTCCTCCGGCACGCCCCGGCCTTGCTCGGCTTCACCAACCCGACCACGAACAGCTACCGCCGGCTCGTCCCCGGCTACGAGGCCCCGATCAACCTCATGTACAGTTGCCGAAACCGGAGCGCCTGCATCCGTATCCCGATGTACTCGCACAGCGAAAAGGCAAAGCGGGTCGAGCTGCGCTGCCCGGACCCCTCCTGCAACCCTTACATGGCTTTCTCCGCCATGCTTATGGCCGGGCTCGACGGCATCCAGAACAAGATCCTGCCGCCCGATCCCGTGGACAAGAACCTCTACGACCTTGCCCCCGAGGAGAAGGCCGACGTCAAGCAGACGCCCGGAAGCCTCCCCGAGGCGCTCGACAACCTCGAGGCCGACCACGACTTCCTGCTCAAGGGAGACGTCTTCACCGAGGATGTCGTCCAGAACTGGGTCGACTACAAGCGCGAGGCCGAGGTGGACGCCATCCGTCTGCGCCCGCATCCCCACGAGTTCGAGCTCTACTACGACATCTAGGCGGAACGCGTACAGGCCCTGGTGCCTGACAAGCGGGAGAACATGAAAGCCCCCGGACCGGGAAACCGGTTCGGGGGCTTTTTTTGTGGGAAATTTATTCTTCTTCGAAAGAAAACGGAGACGATGTGTCGTCGCTTGTAACGGCGGCGCCCGGGTCCGCGCCGGTGCCGGTCTGCAGGTCCTCCCGTACAATAATGGCGTGGACCTCCTTGGGTCCGTGTACGCCTTGGACAAGGATGAGGCCGATGTCGGCCGAGCGGCTGGCGCCCGTGATCAGGTTGACGCAACTGGGCGGTGTCGCGCCCACGTTCTCGTCGATCGTGAGGGCACCGTGAATGCGCGGCCCAAGCGACGACAGGTGGCGGACGATCCGCTTCTGGGGAACGAGCGCGAGATGCACCTCCGGGAGAAGGGAGAACAGCCGGGGCCGGTGGCTTTGACTGAGGAGAACAAGCGTCCCCGTCTCTGCGATGGCCCAGCTCGTGTCCGTGATCCCCAGACCCGCCTGGGCGATGCGCTCGCGGCCGTCCTCTCCGGGGGGAGGCGGCGGGATCACCTCAAAGTTTTCTTTTTTCATCCAGTCGGCGACGGGAAGCGGCAGATTTTCGCTCACGGCGACAGGCTGGCCCGGCCAGCGGCGGGCCAGGTCAAGGACGATCTTTTTCGCTTCCTGAATCGAAGCCGGTGAATAGGCATATCCGCCCACGGCCTCCAGTTCTTTCCGGAAGCGCTCAGTCGGGTCCGCAATTTCGACCTCGGGCAGCGGGCCGGGGGGCGGATCGGGAAGCGCGTGCGTAGCGCCGCCCGCCATCTGAAGCGCGACGCGGGCTCTCTGGACGACTTCGTCCCCGCCGCCGTTTTGATTCGAGGGTTCCGGCTGCGGCGTGGGTGCTGTTTTTTTCACCTGACCGCGCTGGCGCTCCCGCCAGCGGGCACGAAAGCTTTTTTCAGCCGGGGCAGGCAGTTCGCGCCCCCGGGTCCATGCGCCGAGGGGGCCCGGCAGCCGGGCGATTTTTCCCTCCCGCGTGAAGGGTTTTGTCAGCCACGGGAGCATCTTGAGGCCCAGCTCCCACATCATGGGGCTTCGCATGGCCATCCCGCCGAGGCGGAATGCCAGCCGCTCCGTGAGTGGAATCTTCTTCTGGGCGACGCGGGCCTCGCGCATCTCGATCAGCATCCGGGGAATGTCCACGAAGACCGGGCAGGCCTCCTGACACGCGCCGCACAGGCTGGAGGCGGCGGGCAAATCTCCCGAGACGTCCAGCCCGCGAAGCATCGGGCTTAAGATCGACCCGATGGGCCCGCCGTACACCGAGTCGTAGGCGTGGCCCCCCACCGTCTGGAACACGGGGCAGGCGTTCTGGCAAGCGCCGCAGCGGATGCAATAGAACGCCTCGTGAAAGGGGCCGCCCAGATGGCGCGAGCGCCCGTTGTCGAGGATGACGAGGTGCATCTCCTCGGGGCCGTCGGTCTCGTCTGGGCGGCGGGGGCCCGTTACCATCGTGAAGTAGCTGCTCAGCTTCTGCCCAGTGGCGCTTCGGGGGAGGACGGCGAGGAGCGTCAGCGCCTCATCTATCGTCGGGACGACCTTTTCGACTCCCATCAATGCGACGTGGACTTTTGGAAGCGTTGTGACCATTCGCCCGTTGCCCTCGTTTGTGACGAGGCAGAGCGTCCCCGTCTCGGCGACGGCGAAGTTGACACCGCTAATGCCCATCCCGGCGCGAAGGAATTCTTCCCTGAGCTTCGCCCGCGCGATGGCGGTCAGGTCTTCGGGCGCATCGCCGATGTTCGGGTCGAATTTTTCGGCGAACAGAGCCGCGATCTGCTCCCGCGTTTTGTGGAGGGCAGGGGCGACCAGGTGGCTCGGTGTCTCGCCCGCTATCTGGAGTATCCACTCGCCGAGGTCTGTCTCGAAGGGCGTGATCCCAGCGTCCTCCAGCGCCCGGTTGAGGTGAATTTCCTCAGATGCCATGGATTTGCTCTTCACGGCGGACTTCACCCCGTGACGACGGGCAATGTCGAGAATAATCTGGTGGGCCGCATCGGCGTCCGGCGCGGCGTGAACATGAACGCCAATTTGATCAAGAGATTCAAATAGATTGTTCAGGTGTTTATCGAGGTTTTCGAAGGTGCGGCGGCGGATCTCCCGCGCCTTCGCCCGAAGGGCCAGCGGCGCGGCAGTGGACTCGAAGGCGGTCTGCCGGAGGTCCCCGAAGCGGCCCGTCGCCACCTTGAGGGCTTGCTGAAGGCCCCGGTCGGCAATCGCCCCGATGGCACGTTGGTTGAACTGTCTGGTCATGACCCCGCCTTTCGGATTGGTGCATCCTCGGGCCAGCCGGGTGCTCCGGGCCCGGCGAGTGCCTGGGCGAGGTGAAGCAGAAAGATTTTCGACTTCCGGCGGGCAAGCCCGCCGCCGATCTGGAGCATGCACCCCGCGTCGGCCGCCACCATCCAGTCGGCGCCGACCTTCTCGGCCGCGGCGATCTTCTCATCGAGCATGGCGCAGGAGACTTCGGGGAATTTCACGGCGAACGAGCCGCCGAATCCGCAACAGCGATCCGCACCCGCCATCTCCTCGCGGCATTCGCTGGCAGTGTCGAGCAGACTTCTGGGCGCATCCCGCTCACCCATTCCCCGGAGGAGGTGACACGAATCGTGATAGACCACCTTTCCGGGAAGCTGGCGTCGGGCTTCGGCGGGGACGTGGCGACTCAGGAACTGGGAGAGTTCGACGACGCGGCCGGCAATCTGCTCGGCCCGCTCGCGGATCCAAGGGTCGTCGTTGAAGAGGGTGGGCAGGACGCAGTGGAGCATCCAGCCGCACGAACCCGAGGGCACGACGATCGGATCCTCGCCCGCGAGCAAATCGAGCTGGCCCCGGAGCGTCCGGCGCGATTCCTCTCGGAAGCCGTTGTTGAAATGGGGAAGGCCGCAGCAGGTAAGCCCCTCGGGGAAGTGGATATCTATGCCCATCCGCTCGATGAGGTGCACCACCGCTTCCCCCACTCCAGGGAAAAAGGTATCGACCAGGCAGGTGGGATACAGAATGATGCGCCGAGGGGGAGGGAAAGCGCCCGGCGTTCCTCCTCCGCCCGTTGCGTCCGGTTCGGCGTCGAGCATGTGAAAATCCTTCCCGGTGTCAGATGAAGCCTAATGAATTGACTCATCTTACCATCATTTTCGCTCCTGCCGGGACCATCAGGGGGCCGATGACCCGCAATTGATGGGTCCGGGGGGGAGATGTTAGTTTGGACGGGCAAACCATGACTTTATCGAAAACAGGAGAGCAGGATGTTTGACAAGAAACGCTATGTGCTCGTCTGCACCAACGAGCGCGAGCCCGGCCACCCGAAAGGGTGCTGCGCGGGGGTGGGTTCGCGAGAGGTTCGCGAACGGATAAAGGATCTGGTCGCCGAGAAAAAGCTCAAGGGAAAGGCGCGGGTGCTCATGACGTCGTGTCTCGACATCTGCTCGGGCGGGCCGATCATCTGCGTCATGCCGGATAACGTCTGGTACGAGGGCGTCCGGGTGGAGGACGCCGAGGAAATCGTGGATTCCCATCTCGACCGGGGAGAGCCCGTCGAGCGGCTCAGGAAGCCGGACGCCCCGAAGGGTTTTTCGATGATCTGAGGGGATGTCGTATGGGCATTTACGCGGACACCATCTTCCCCTGGTTGATGGACTGGTCGATGCGTGGGCCGCACTTCCAGAAAGAGAGGGAAAGCGCGCTGGCCACCGCATTCGGCGAAGTTCTGGAGATCGGATTCGGCACCGGGCTGAACCTGCCGCATTATCCGGGGGAAGTCCGCTCGTTAACCGCCGTCGAGCCGGAGAACATGCTCGTCAGCCGCGTCGATCGGCGGATCGCAACCGCGCCCATGCCCGTCCGCCGGGAGATTTTGAGCGCCGAGGGACTCCCGTTCGAGGATGGCCGCTTCGACTGCGTGGTCTCCACCTGGACTCTCTGCACGATTCCGGATTTGAACGCCGCCCTGAAGGAAGGGGGGCGTGTCCTCAAGCCGGGGGGCAGGTTTATTTTTCTCGAACATGGCCGGAGCGACGATGAGCGCATCGCCCGGTGGCAGGATCGGCTCAACCCCATTCAGAATATTTTTGGATGCGGCTGCAATCTCAATCGTCGGATTGACGAGTGTATCCGGGAGGCGGGCCTGAAGATTGTCCGGCTCGACCGTTTCCGGATGCCCAGGGTCCCCCGGCTAGGGGGAGAGATGTACCGGGGGGTGGCGGAGGTGGAAAGCCAGACCCGCGAAAGGGGGAGCGATGGACTACCGTCTTAACGATTTTCAGCGGGCGCTCGAGGGGAGCGTGCGCCAGTTCGTGGATCGGGAAGTGATCCCCGTCGCGAGTGAGTTCGAGCACAAAGACGAATATCCTCATCCCCTCGTGGACCGGATGAAGGAATTGGGCTATTTCGGCGCGATTGTCCCGGAAGAGCACGGCGGCGCAGGGATGGACGCCCTGAGCTTTGTCGTTCTGACCGAGGAACTCGCGCGGGGGTGGATGACCCTGACCGGGGTCATCGGCGCCCATTCGATGGTTTCGTGGATGGTGAGCGAGTTCGGGAGCGACGAGCAGAAGAGGGAGTGGCTGCCCAGGCTCTCCTCGGGGGAGATGCGGACCGGGATCGGCATCACCGAGCCCGATGGCGGCACGGATGTCGCCGCCCTTCGCACCTCCGCCCGTCGTGACGGTAACGACTACATCGTGAACGGGTCGAAGATGTTCATCACGAACAGCGAGCACGGCACCCATTTTGGCGTCATGGTCCGCACCAACCCGGCTGCCGACAAGCCCCACCGGGGGATCAGCTGCCTCATGATGGACCGCAACCTGCCCGGTTTTCAGGTGAGCCGCCATCTCGACAAGATGGGTTACAAGGGGATCCGTACGGGCGAGCTTGTTTTTGACGAGTGCGCCGTGCCCGCCGGTTGCCTGATCGGCGAGGAGAACCGGGGCTTTCAGCAGCTCATGGCTGCACTCGAGCTCGGGAGGATTCAGGTGGCCGCCCGTGCGCTCGGGCTTCACAGGGCCTGCTTTGAGGCATCGGTGAAATACGCCCAGCAGCGGCGCACGATGGGCAAGCCCATTGCCGAGCACCAGGCCGTCCAGCTCAAGCTGGCCGATATGGCAACCTCCCTCGAGGCCGCCCGCCAGCTCACCTACCGGGCCGCCGCGATGAAGGACAGCGGCGAGCGGTGCGACCTCGAGGCGGGAATGGCAAAACTCTTCGCCACCGACGCTGCTCAGCGCGCCTCCGAGGCGGCAATTCACATCCACGGCGGCTACGGCTACATCAAGGAACTTCCCATCGAGCGCTACTACCGCGACGCCATCCTGCTCCAGGTGGGCGAGGGGACGAACGACATCCAGCGGATCGTCATCGCGCGGCGTTTGGTCGAGAAGTATTCGGCGGGCTGATTTTTGAGGTTCGGCCGCATTCGTCCCGGCCGGCTGCGCGGGCGGGAAGGAGCCGCATTGATGCGCACACGATACGCCGTGGCGGTTACTCTCGGGGGAATGATGGTGGCCGCCTCGGCGCCCCGGATTTCCGAAATGACGGAGCTCCTCTGGAAGGCTCGGACGGAGAAGCGGTTGACACCCCTTCTCTCCAAGGCCTACCCCAGCCTCGATCTCGAGACCGCCTACAGGGTGCAAAAGGTTTTTGTGAGCAGAATCCTCGCCAACGATCGCGTGGGGGGCTTCAAGGCGGGCCTGAACTCCCCGGCCAGCCAGAAGCGCTTCGGCCTCAGGGCCCCGATGGCGGGTGTCCTCCTGGCGTCCGGGAGGAACGAGGGCACACCCGTCGTCGACCGGTCCAAATTCAGGAGGCTGGCGCTGGAGACCGAGGTGGCCTTCGAGGTCGGCCGGCCAATCGCGCAGCCCGTTCGGATCGTTGCGGCGCTTCGGGAGCGAATCCGCGCCGTCATGCCCGCCATCGAATTGCCGGAGCTGGGTTTCGCGGACATGAAGCGTCTCAAGGGGGTGGACGTTATCTCCGCCAACGCCGCGGTGGCCTCGTTTATCGTGGGCGTTTCCCATAAATCGGGGAGCGTAAATTTCGATCCGCTCACGGTGGCTCTCTCGTGGGACGGGCGCGAGATCAACCGCTGGGAGGGAGCGATGGAAAGCCGATGGAAATCCGCGCTGTGGCTGGTGAACGCGATGGTGGCGCGCGGCTGGCGGATCGAGTCCGGCCATATTCTCATGACGGGCGCGCTGGGAAAGCTCTTACCTGGAAAACCGGGGAAATACGTGGCCGATTACGGGAAACTGGGGCGCGTTTCTTTCGAGATCAGGTGATAGCGCCGCCTGGGCGATCGGGCGGCACGCGCAAATTTGGAGTATTGATTGACAGGGAGATGGAAGCGCGATGGACAGAGCGGTTTGGGCCATTTTCTATGACCTGGCGGATGAGGGCCGGGAGGAATATCTGGACTGGTTCCACAAAGTGCACATTCCCGAAAAACTCTCGCGGCCTGGCTACCTCTGGGCCGCCCATTATGAGGTCGTACATCCGGGCGCGGCGTTCGAGAAGGTGCTGGACCGGCTGGGCCAGTCGGACGATCCGTCGCTGGCCTCCGGCGCGGGGTATATCGCGCTTTTTGGCGGCGAGTCCACGCGGACGTTTTTCGACCCGAGCCCCTCTCAACTCAAAGAGAGGCAGAGCGATGAAACGCGCGAGATGGTCGCACGCCGCCTCCAGGCGCTCGGTTTCATCTTCTGCGAGGAGTGGCGGGCCGAAGGGCCGGACGCCGGTTCGCGCGAGCCCGGTACGATTGGGAAGGCGATTCAGATGGGCCGCTACGATGCGCAGGGGTACGATGAGGATCTCGAGGCCTGGTACGCCCAGGAGCGCATGGTCGGGGTCGAGCGTACGAAGGGGTGCATCGGCGCCCGGAAGCTGCTCGCCTCGGCGGGCTCACCGAGGCATTCCGTTTTATATGAATTCGTCTCGCTTGAAGCGCGGGAGGCCAACTATGTGGCCCTCGAGGAGACGGAGTGGACGCACCGCGTCCACGGCTACCTGCTCCATCCGCCGGGCTCGCCCCTGGTGGGCTCGCGCATCTGGCCGCCCACCGGTTAGCGGGCGTCCAGCCGCTTTCGTCATCAGTTGACGCTAGATGTTCGAGAGGGTCTGAAGGATTTCGTCGGATGTGGTGATCAACCGTGCGTTGGCCTGGAATATCTGCTGGGCTAGGATGAGCTCGACAAACTCGCTGGCGAGTTCGACGTTGGACGTTTCGAGCGAGTCAGGGATGATTTTCCCGGTGCCCACTGTATTTGGCTGAGCGATAATCGCCGTCCCGGAATCGGCCGTCTCGACAAAGAGGTTGTCCGATACCGCGGAGAGAGACTCGGCCGAGTTGAACAGGGCGAGGGCCAGCCTTCCGATCGTAGTAGTTACTCCGTTTGTGAATCTCACGTTGATATCGCCCTGGGCCGTCACTTGGAGGCTTTCAAAGGCGCCTTTCGGTACGCCGTCGGTGATGAACGAGGTCAACGAAACAGCTTTTTGGTCGGGGTCGGCCCCGAACTGGACCATGCCGTCATCTCCTGTGCCGCCATCTGTGACGATTGAAGTTCCGAAATCAAAGGTGATGGCCTGGCCGGGAGCGGGAACCGGAATGGGCGGTGCCCCGACGGCGGCCATGTTGAACACGCCCGATCCCGCCGTGGTCGTTTCCGTCTCGAGCAGCCCGTCCGAATTATAAAGAACGCGCCCGCTGACGACTTCCTCGAACGAAGTGGCCGGCGTTGTCGTTGTCAGGTCGGCGCCTTTAATCGCGCCATGCCACTCCCATTGATTGTTGCCTACTTTGCGGAAAAATATCGTCAACGAGTGGGTTTCACCCAGGGAGTCGATGATGTCGATGGTAGTGTTGTCTGTGCTTGTCTTGAAGGGATCGGAGGCGTCGAATTGGCCCGTTCCGGCCAAGGCGGTTCCGGTGTTGAAGGCAAACGGGTTGAACATGGTGCCGCCGGTGACGGTGGTGGCCGTGCCGGTGACGGCGATCGTGGGCGTGCCCGCGTTCGAGGGCTGGTTGATGGTGTAGGAGCCACCCGTTCGGGGACCGATGATGTTGAAGCGATCCGGTGTTGCGACGGCATCGTAAGTGACCGCCGACCCTTCGAAATCGCCCGGGGCCGCCTGAATTTGACGCTCGATCTGAAAGGCCAGCTCTGCGCCCGTGTAGTTGCCGGCGGGGACCGTGATCGTGATGGGCGTTCCATCGATCGTCAGGTTCAGGGTGTCGTTGAGGCCGGTCAGAATGTTAAAGGCCACGCCCGCGTCGCTGACGATCTGGCCCGCGGGGGGAATGGCGTTTGAATCGGACGCAATGAATCCAAGCAGGCCCGAGGCCGTCGAGGCAGCGTTGCTGTTTCGAAGGGTGAGCGCGTTGCTGTTTCCGAGGGGGTTGATGATTTTGAACGTGTCGCCGGCCTGATCATATGTGACGGTGTAGGTGTCGCCGGAGGCATTGGTCGCTTCCAGTGCCGTTTTGAGGGCCGCGGCGACGGCGGTGCCGTTGACCGTGGTGCCGGAGGCAAGGCCGCCGTCCGTGGTCAGGCTGGCGGTGATGGGGCCAGCGCCTCCGCTGAGTTCGAAGACGATCTGATCGTTTGTCCCGGTGACGACCTGAAAGGCGTCCTGAATCGCTGCGGAGCGAAACGAGCCCGCTGTGCCCAGAATGCTCGCGGTGGCGTCCAGATTTCCCTGGAAGCTGACGGCGGTGGTGGCCGTGCCGACGTTGACTCCTGAGGGGACCGTGATATTAGCGGCGGTTGTTCCGACGCCGCCGTTGGTTACTGGAAAACCCTGGACGAAGTTTCCGGTCCCGTTGTGAATCAGGGTGTTGGTGTTGTCCAGTGTAAACGATCCGTCGCGCGTAAAAAATTGATTCGAGTTGACGGGATCTGAAAGCACGAAAAATCCGCCGCCGCCGATGGCCATATCCAGCGCATTGCCAGTGGCTCTCGTGCTGCCCTCCGTGACGATTCTCTGAACGGCGACGTGGTTGGCGCCGTGGCCGATCTGTTGGTTGAGCGAGCCGGTGAGCGTGGAGTAAAACGCATCGTTCGTGAGCGCGCGGCTTCGCTTGAAGCCAGGGGTGCTCACGTTGGCGAGGTTGTTCCCGATCACCTGAATCTGGTCGGAGGCGTTCTGCATCGAGGAGGCGCCGGTGGAAAGCCCGGGGAAAAGACCCATGAGAGACTCCTTTACTGAGAATTTGCCGGTAGGGGAGATCTGCCCCGTTCCCGGATGGAGGCAGTTTTGCCCCCGGAGCGCGGCTTTTATCTCCGCGCCTACTCTCTCGGGGTGGAATAAAGCAAGGGGCGTGCCGAAATGAAAAATCGTTATAATATATTGATTTATAAAAAGTTATACGCTTGTCACGGGAAAGGGAATCCGCGGAGGAGAGGGGAGAATTGCACCGCCCGGGAAAAATTTACCCAGAGGCAAGTAGACCGGGCGGCTCCTCGATAGAAGCCGCCCGTCACGGGTTTCCTGCATGCAAGTACAAAATTTCCGGGTGAAATCGTCTCAGGATAAAATCGCGCTGGCGACCTCGTTCAGACCCAGACGGTTCAGCGTCTCTTCCGTGGGGATGCCATTGCCGTTCCACCCCCGGAGCCCATAATACTCGTCCTTCATCTTTTCCAACTCATCCGGCGGGCAGTGCATTCCCTTGTGGGGCCCGTCCGGGATGGGTTCGTGCATGACGCGGTGGGGCAGCATGTCCTTCGAGCGGTCCACCCCCTCTCGCACCTGGAAGGCGCGCTCGAGGTTGCATATGCGCTCGCCCGTGGTCTCCAGCTCCTCCACCGTGGTGTCCCATCCGGTTACGAAATTGAGCATCTTCGCAAAATTCTCGTTGATCATGGCGCCGTAGCCGCGCTCCGATGTAAAGCGGCACTGGGTGAGAGAATCGCCCAAGGCGGTGTAGTTCTGGGTCTGAACCGCAAAGGCGGGCTTGCCCTCGGTCGTCGTGTTGTCGTGGTCGGCGGCGTACTGCAGTGTCGGCCGCGTGTCGTGGTGGCTTCCGCCCCGCGTGCCGGTGGCGTAGCCGATCGACATTCCCTTGAGCGCGCGGGCGCTGTGGGCTGGAAGCTCCAGCCCTCTGGCCGCGTAGAGGAATTGGAGCGCATCGCTGCCGATCTCTTCTCCCAGGCGCTGGCCGCCTTCGGCCAGACGGGCTCCGAAGCCACGCCGGTGGGCGATGTCTTCGAGAAGCTCGAGCATGAGGTCGGGATCGCCCCACTTGAGGTCGCGCCTGGTGTCTTCTTGGGTGAGGAGGCCCCGCTCGTAGCATTCGTAGGCGAGCGACATGGTGACGCCCGCCGAGATCGTGTCCAGCCCGAGCTCGTCGCAGAGCTGATTGGCCCGCAGCAGGGCGCCGGGGTCGTCGATTCCAAGCATGGTGCCGAGGGCGAAGATGGATTCGTACTCGGGCATCTTCCACTTGAGCCCGTCCCATTTGCCGCCTTTCATCTCGTAATCCTTGCCACAGGCAACCGGGCACTTGAGGCAGGTCGTGTCCTTGTCGAGGTAGTTCTCCAGCATGACCTCGCCGCTGATCGGCTCGCAGTTGTCGAAAACCTCTTTCTGGAGATTCATCGTCCCCAGCGCGCCCATCTTGTTGATCATGTTGACGAGGATGGGCGTGCCGTATTTGTGGAGCGCGGCGGTGCCGTTCCGGACCCCTTCGGCGGTCTCGTTGACGAAGGCGCGCAGCGCCGTTGGATCGGGGACGGCCGTCTTGGTCTTGCCCTTGAGGGCGATGGCCTTGATGTTCTTGCTTCCCATGACGGCTGCCATGCCGCCACGCCCGGCGATGCCGTCGCGGCTCTTGCGCCAAGTGTGCGCCGGGCTGGCGAAGCGGACCATGTTTTCTCCAGCAGGGCCGATGGCGAGGACATCCGCGCCGCCCTCGCCGTCAGAAATGGCGTCGCAGGTCTCGCTGATCCACTTTCCCTTGAGATCGCCCGCTTCGCGAAACACCACGCCCGATTCCGTGATGGAAAGATAGGTGAGAGTGTCCGCCTTGCCGTGGAGAACGATGGCGTCGTGGCCCGTCCGCTTGAGCATGATGGGCCACTGGCCGCCGAAGGTGCTGTCGAAGAAAAGGCCCGTGAGCGGGCTTTTCGAGCCGATGCAGCACCGGCTCGCGCTGGGGATGGCCGTGTCGGTATACGGGCCGACGGCGAAGACAATCACGTTCTCGGGCGAGAGCGGGTCGACGCCGGGTTCCACGGAATCCCAGACGATTTTGGCGGCGAAGCCGTTGCCGCCGAGGTATTTCCGGGCGAAGGCCTCGTCGAACTCCTCGACGCGGCTGGTTTTTGAGGTGAGGTCAACGTGCAGAATTCTTCCTTGGTAGCCAAACATGGAATTCCCTCATGTAGAAAAAATGTCGGTTTGCGTGCGTCTCGGTGAATACGCGCCTGATTCTATCTCATTCCGGTGCCGGAGAGGAGCGGCCTGGGTGGTTTGCAAGTCTCTCCCCATCGAGCCGGTAGAAGAGCCAGTCCAGGCGATCGGCCCTGTTCTTCTCGTAAAACCGGATGGCGGGTTCGTTCCAGTCCAGAACACACCATTCCGCCCGCCCGCAGTTCCGCTCCCGGGCCTGATCCAGGTAAAAATCGAACAGCTTCTGGCCGAGCCCGTTCCGCCTCTCCTCGGCCAGCACGAATATATCCTCCAGAAACAAAGTGGGCAGGCCCCGGAAGGTGGAATAGGTTGTGAAAAATGTGATGTAGCCAACCGCCTTTCCACTCACTCTCCCGACATAGGCCTCGAACCCGGGATTTTCGGACAGCCCGTCCCGCTCCAGTCTTCGCCGGGATTCCTCATCCGGTGGGTCGAGGTTCTCGTACGCGGCGAATTTCTCCATAAGGGAGAGAAAATCGCCGAAATTCTCCCCGGAAAGGGGTTCGATGGTCAGGTTTTCGCTCATGGGAAGCCAGATATTTCCCGACGGGCAGGGTGATGTCAGAAATGCTAGCAATAAACGGTCGGGGGAGCCAGGGAGGCTTGCGAGCTAAAGATTTAATTTTATTTAGTCAATAAAATTCAAATGGTTCTAGTCTGGAATCTCAAGTCGTCTGTAGCATTCGGCGCACGCAAGGCCCTTCTCTTTTCCCATCTCGCGGGACCACTCCCGGAGGCGCGGCTCAATTTCCTTGATGTCGGCGATCTGGCTCTTGTGGCAGGCAAGCGCCCGAAGCTTCGCCTCGAAGGTCTCCGCGATATCAACCCAGACGTTCAGGGTCGCCCCGCGGCCCGAAAAATAGGCCTCCTTGGGCCGGTGAGGCTCAAGACCCTCTTTGAGCAGCTCTGGGAAGAAGTTCTCGTTCCCGACCGCCGGGTAAAGGGCGTCGAAAGTGGCCTGGGCGATAGCGCGGTGGTCGCTGTGGTAGCCGTAGAAGCTGTCGTAGGCGTCCAGGGAGGGGTCGCCCGAAACGATGAGGTCGGGCTTCACTTGCCGCATGACACGCACGAGATCACGCCTAAGCTCGGGCGTATTGGCCAACTCGCCGTCCGGGTGCTTGAGAAAATGGACCTGCTCGACACCGGCCGCCGCCGCCGCCGCGCGCTGCTCGCCCTCGCGGATGGCTTGGCGCTCTTCGATTGAGAGTTTGCCGTTTCCGTTGAAGCCCTTCTCGCCGCTGGTGGCGACGACGTACGCCACCCGGCGGCCCTGACGGGTCCAGAGCGCGGCGGAGCCCGACGAGCGGAAGTCGATGTCATCCGGGTGGGCGGCGATGATCAGGATGCTTTGGTGGTCCATTTTCGTATCCTGGAGCGGGAGGACGGCGGCGTCCAACAGGAGCGTCTTATAACAAGACAAAGCCCGTCCGCCAAGCTAAGATAAATAAATCTTTTCATGCGAATGTTCTAACCGGAGGAGAGAATCCCATGGCACGAATCACACCCGTCGGCGACGACGTCAAGGGCCCGCACGAGCCTTATTTCGAGCGCTCCCGCAAGACCTGGGGGACAGTCCCCAGTTTTTACCGGGCGCTGGCCCACTCGCCCGATGCCCTCGGCCACATCATCGAACTCACCCGCTCGCTGCGTGGTCAATGGCGTGGCGAGCCGGAGCGGATGCGCCTCATGCAGCTGGCCATCCTCACCCCGAGCGTCATGAACCAATGCACCATATGAACGGAGCACAACAAGGGGCTCGGTCGAGCCTCGGGCTTGTCGGAAGAGCATTTTGAGGCGCTCGCCGGTGACTGGGAGTCGAGCGGGTTGTTCGACGATCGCGAGAGCGCGGTTATTCGCTGGTCGGCGGCGCTCACCGAAAACACAGCGCCGGGCGACGATGCCGCTTTCGCAGCGATGAAGGAATTTTTCAGCGAGCGGGAGATCGTCGAGCTGACGCTATTCTGCTGTCTGTTCAACGCATGGAACCGCTTGCAGGATGGCTTCCATAATCCGGTGGAAGCGTTGTCGGATCAGGTCCAGTGGCAGGATTGGGAGGGGGCCGAGGTATCACCTGCCTGATGCAAATTCGCCATGATCGTTCCGGGACCGAGATTCCGCTTTGTCAATGGGAGGAGAGTTCATGAGCAAGCCGCGTATCTTTCTCTGCGCAAGGATTCCCGAATCGGCCGAGGCGTATCTGGGCGGTCGCTCGCGCCTTGATATCTACAAAGGGAAGGACAATATCCGGCGGGCCGAGCTCATTCGCGTTGTCCGGAATGCCGAAGGGCTGATCCCGACGGTGACCGAGCCGGTGACGGGCGAGATCATGGATGCTGCCCCCGATCTCCGCGTCATCGCCAACTACGGCGTGGGCTACAACAACATCGATGTCGATGCAGCCACCGAAAGAGGGCTCCCGGTGACGAATACGCCGGGGGTGCTCACCGACACCACCGCCGATCTGGCCTTTGCGCTCATTCTGGCGGCGGGCCGCCGGATCGCCGAAGGGGACCGGTTCGTCCGATCCGGGAAATGGAAGGGCTGGCAGCCCACCCAGATGCTCGGCCAGGATATTCACGGGAAGACGCTGGGAATCCTCGGGATGGGGCAAATCGGCCGGGCCGTCACGCGGCGGGCGCACGGATTTGGGATGAAAATCCTCTACAACGATCCCCGTCGGCTTCCGGCCGGTGAGGAGAGGAAACTGGGGGCCCGTTATTCGTCGTTCGCGAGTCTCCTCAAGCGGTCCGACATCGTCACCATTCACACCCTTCTGACTGCCGAGACACGCCACCTGATCGGTACGGCCGAACTTCGGATGATGAAGCCGACGGCCATCCTCGTGAATGCCGCCCGGGGACCCATCGTGGACGAGCGGGCGCTGACGGTGGCGCTTCGCGCGGGGCGTATCCAGGCGGCCGGGCTGGACGTTTTCGAGGAAGAGCCCTTCGTCGATTCCGCTCTGCGGAAGCTGGAAAACGTTGTTCTCCTCCCCCATCTGGGGAGTGCTTCACTTGAGACGAGAACGGCCATGGGGATGCTCGCAGCGAAAAATTGCCTCGCCGCCCTGTCGGGGAAAAAACCGCCCAACCTGGTCAACCCCGAGGTGTGGAAAAACCGGCGCAAGGCAGCGAAGACTTGAAGAGGGTGAACATGCCAAATGCGGAGACGGAGAGCGAGAGCCTCGCGGCGAACCTGAATGATCTGGTGCAGATGGCCGAGGACGGCATCACGAGCCGCGCGGTCTTCAAGAGAAGCTACGGCCAGGCCATCCTCTTCTGCCTCGCGCCCGGAGAGGAGTTGCTCGAACACACCGCCGCTCATCCGGCGACGGTGCACATCCTCCGCGGGTCGGGCACCTTTGAAATGGAGGAAAAATCGTTCCCGGCCCAGCCGGCCGTGCTCTTTCACATGCCCGCGCGCCTGCCGCATGCCGTTCACGCGGATGCCGGGGGGGAAGGGCTGGTCTTTCTGCTCACGATGTATTTTGTCCGGAATTGACGGATTCGACACCGCCCACCAAGTGATTTTCGGAAGGCGGGTTGATTTCGGACCCGTGTCGTGCGATGGGGTAAAGGGAGAATTTCGAAGAGCGCCCCCCAGCAATAAAAGGGGTTAGACCCATATGGCGGAAGAGGAAGAAAAAAGAGCGTTCACCCGATTCGAGAATAAATTTGATGCCGATCAGAATACCCCGCTGCTCCTGGTGACGGTGCCAGCGTTGGCAGACGGGCCTATCGAGCCCGAGGATTTCAGCGCGGGCGGCTTTCGCCTCAAATTAGCGAAGCCTCCAGAGGTCGGAATCGAGGTGGACTGCACCGTGAAAGTATTCAACATCACTCTGTCAGGACTCAGGGGCATCGTGGCGTGGGTATCCGAGCCCCGGCACTTTCCCCCTTCGTGCTTCGCGGGCCTGTCTATCCGAATTTCAGAGGGAGAGCGGGACGTGCTCTCTTCTCTCATGACCGCGATTCTCACCGGAAGCCACCCGGGCGACTGAAAACGGAAGGGAAACGCGCACGGGCGGATCGGGCTTTCGTCAAAAATCCGGAAGATCGAAAACCGGCCAGCTTAGTTAATAAATCATCTGAAGAAGATGGACATCGAGGAGGCACCCGAACTTGCGGCCTGCCTCCCGGTTCGCGCAAAAACCGTTTGCACAAAACATCTTTCCGCTCCATCTTTATTTGTGTATGGGCCGGCCGAACCCGAGTTGTTTTTGCGCTTGATTCAGCGGTGTCAAAAAGGCCAAGGCCGGTATCGTGGAAGACAAGAGACGGTTCGCGCGATTCGACAATTCCTTCGAGCAGAATCAAAAATCCCCGAATCTTCTCGTCTTAATTCCAGCGCTGACAGAAGCGCCCATTCAGCCGGAGGATTTCAGCGCGGGTGGTTTCCGTCTCCGTTTGAAGAGCCCTCCTGATATCGGAACCGAATTCGATTGCACGGTCAAGGTACTCTACACCTCTCTGATGGGCCTGAGGAGCCGGGTGGTTTGGATCGCCCAGGTCCAGCCCGGTCCCCTCTCGTGGGACGTGGGCCTGGATATTCGTATTTCAGAGGGTGAGCAGGATATCCTCTCTTCTCTCCTGACAGTACTTCTTGCCGGAAATCATATTGGGTCTTGAAGAGGTTGGAGGCCGGAAATGAGAAATCCCTCCCGTGAGGCAAGCCCCCTTTCCGAAGCTCAATGGATCAGCTGAAGAAGATGGACATCGAGGAGGCGCCCGAACTTGCGGCCCACCTCCCACAGGTGGCCCGCCCGCTCGAACCCAAGTGACGTGAGAATATGTGTGCTCACCTCGCTTTCGTCCGCGACGATGGCGATGAGAGTATGCAGCCCGTCCTCTTTTCCCCGCCTGATGATTTCGGCCACGAGGCGGAGGCCGATCCCCCGGCCCCGGTGGGGGCCCGCCACATAAAACGAAAGCTCCGCCGTTCTGGAATACCCGTGCCGCGTCGACCACTGGCTCAGCGAGGCCCAGCGGAGCACGCTCCCATCTTCCGCAGCTATGATGATCGGCCACTTCCCGGTGTGCGTCCGAAACCATTCCGCCTGCTCGGCCAGCGACTTGGGCTCGGTGTCGAAGGTCGCCGTCGTCGTCGCGACGGCGTCGTTGTAAATCTCGGCGATGCCCGGCAGGTCGTCTTTCTCTGCCGTGCGGATGGAATAAGCGGGCTCATCCATGGCGCCGCCCTCCCGGCAATCCCCTGGATGATTTTGCGGCTAGCCGTCCAGCGCCTCGTTCCATTCCTCGACGTTTCCCTTCTGCGCTTCGAGGAGTGACGCCGTGTCGCCATTGATAGCGATTTTTTCGATGGAATCGCCTTGCTCGATGGCGTCGACCACATCCTGCCCCGAGGTGACGCGTCCGAAGACGGTGTGCTTGCCGTCCAGCCAGGGCGTTTCGACGTGGGTGATGAAAAATTGCGAGCCGTTTGTTCCCGGCCCCGCGTTCGCCATCGAGAGGATGCCGGGGCACTCGTGCTGGAGGTCGGGCGTGCACTCGTCCTGGAACATGTAGCCGGGCCCTCCCGTTCCCGTGCCGAGGGGGCAGCCGCCCTGGATCATGAAGTTGGGGATGACGCGGTGAAACGCCAACCCGTCGTAGTAGCCGCGCTGGGCCAGGTTGACGAAGCTCGCTACCGTGACCGGCGTCTTGTCCTCGTTCAGGTCCAGATGAATCTCGCCCCGATTCGTAGTGATCACCGCCGATAAAGCCATGTGAAAACTCCTTTGGAAAACACCGGGCTCCAGGCCCGGCAGTGGGTTGTCTGGATGCGGCGCACCTCTGCGCGCCGAATTTGAACCGGGAGGGTAGCAGAAGAGCGGGGGAGGGGGAATGGGGGGGGCGAAGGAATTCTCACCCAGCCGTTCAGGAATTTCGCTGTGGGGCCGCCTCATTCTGTTTGCCTTCGCTTGACTTGAAAGATCGCACCACACTCCAGGCATTGATACAGCGTCACGCCGGGGCCGGCGGGCCGGCCTCCCAAGTCGAACGGGACACTGGAGCCGAGCTTCCGCAATTCGGCTTCTTCGCAGCCATTGGGGCATTCGATAGGGGGTTGTCGGGAAACGGGCTCGGACATTGGGATTTTCCTCCCGGCGGCGCATCATGGGGAAATCCGGCCTTACAGGCAATGCCCTCGCCATCCCTCGTGCGCGGGCGTATAGTCCGCCGGATGTTTGGCCTCTATCCATATGCCGGCCCCGTGGAGCTTCTGCCCGTGGGGTCGTCTCTTCTTTACGCCTGCACGCTGGTCATCCTCCGCCGGGGAATGCAGGGGGGGACGCCCATCGCGGCGCTCCTCACCGTCAACACGGTGGTGGCGATCGGCGGGCTGGCGGCCGCGCTCGTCCGGGGGACGCTGTTCACGACCGCCGTGGCGCCGCTTCTCTGGTTTGTCGTCATCGGTTTTTTCGGTCAGGGCATCGGCACCATCACCCACTACATCGGCATCGAGCGCATGGGCGTCAGCCGGTCCACCCCGATCCAGTCGGCGACCCCGATCTGGGGCGTGTTGATGGCGGTGCTCATCCTGGGTGAGAGTCCGTCTGCCATGACGATCATGGGGACTGCGGGCATCGTGGGCGGGGTGATGCTCCTCGCCGTCCCGGAAGAAAGGGTCGCCGGAACCCTCCGGGACTGGTTGCGCGGGGCGGTGATCTTTCCGGTCATTTCGTCGGTCGTCTACGCGATCGTGCCTGTCTTCGCCAAGCTCGCCTACGCCCATCAGAATACGCCGATGCTGGGCCTCGGGGTGGCGTTCGCGGCGGGCAGCCTCATGATGCTGGCGGGGAAGAAGTTTGCTCCGGGCGGCGGGCGGATCCAGGCGGAAGGGTGGAGCTTCCGCCTGTTTCTCGTGGCCGGGTTTCTCAACCTCTTCGGCGCGATCCTCTACTGGAGCGCGCTGGTGATCGGCGATGTGTCGGTCATCCTCCCCATCAGCCGCCTCTACCCCCTGTTTGTCGTCATCCTAAGCGCCCTTTTTCTTGGCAAGCTCGAGCGCATCACGGCGCGTCTCGTCCTCGCGGCTGGCCTCATCGTCGCCGGGGGCGTCCTCGTCACCGCGTTCGGGTAGGGGTTGGTGTCCCGGTAGGGGCGGCCCTGCGTGGCCGCCCGGTGTAGGGCGCTCACACAGGAGCGCCCCTGCAGATGGAAAAGGGACGCCTAATGATCCGGCCGCTGGATCAGCTCGATGTGCACGCCGTCCGGTCCCGTGAGGTGAATCACCCCGTAGCCCTCACGGGGAGAGCGCGGGCCGTCGTAGATGTCTGCGCCAAGTTCGAGCAACAGCTTCCCCGCCGCCTCGATATCGTCCACCCGGAAGCAGAAATGATCCGCCCCGTAGGATGGGGATTTTGGTGCGGGCGCCCATTCGGCGTCAGATTGTTTCTCTTGGACGATGATGTTCACCCCGCCGATGTCGAGGCGGACGGCCTTGCCGCCCCGGATGTCGTGGCGCTCGATCTCTTCTGCGCCAAAAACGCGCTTGTACCAGTCAATCGCTCCGGCCGGGTCGGCCGAATGGTGATGAATGTGATCGTGGTGGAACATGGCGATTCTCCTGTTCGGAAAAGTCGATATGAATGGTCCGGGAAGAAGCCTTGTATAACGGCCGGCGGGATAGATAAAGGCGGAGCACAAAAAACGGGGCACGGCGTCCGCGAAGGACGCCCATGACATCCCGTAACAATCCCGTCACACTTTTATGATAGGAATAATCGGTTTCATGATTTAGGATCGGTTCGACCAATCAGATGCCCGCCCGCTTTTTGGAAACCCTGAATGAACGCTCCGGCCAGATTGTCCGTTATGAATTCGATCGTCCTCATCCTGCTCTCTGCGTGGCTGGCGGTGACGCTGTTTGTCTGGTGGTCGGCGACGGGGACGTTCGAGGTGCTCTCGGCGAAGAAGAACCCGGCGCTGGCGGAGAAGCTGGCGCCGATGCCGGAGGGGCGGCGGGCGGCGCTGCTGCACCACGCGGCGGGGGAGGTGAACCGGCGGCTGTTCCGGGGGTGGAATGCGGCGCAGCTCGTGGTGGCGATCGTGATCCTGGGCGCAGGGCTCTACCGCCAGGGGGAGGGCGGGCTTCTGGCGGTCCTCCTGCCGGGAGCGCTGTTGGCGATCGTGCTGGCGCACGTGTTCTGGCTGGGGCCGGCGATTGAGGCGGGTGGCCGGGCACTCGATTTCGCGGACCGGGCGCGGGAGGCCGAGGCGGCTCGTCAGTTTGCTTTCGCCCACGGGGCGTATGTGATCTCGGACATGGTGAAGGCGGGCCTTCTGGGCGGGGCGCTCTGGAGCACAGCCCGCCGGGGGGGCTGAGGGGCTATTTGGCGAATGGTTTTTATATTGTATAATTCTTTGCAGAGGGGGGACCGTGAGGCCGGTCCCGATTTTGTCCGAATCCCGCCTTCCGGTTGTTCTACCTGTTGAGTCTGCCCGATATCCGGCGGTTTTCTCCGCTGGATTGTGTGAAGTGGTAAAAGGCTTGCCGCCTTCGAGTTTCCAGTGTCGAGAATGATATGACCTTCTGTGATTTTCACGGGAGAGGGCCGAACTTGCCGCGCGCAGGGGCGAGATATGCCGTTTTCGGCGTGTCGCTCCTGAGTGCCGTTGTCCTGTTTGCGTCTCTTGCTGAGGCCATATGCAAACCCGGCCTTGTTCGCCGCGACGGAAGCTTTATCCCGGTCTCGTGGACCCCCCGTGGCTCTCAGTTTCCTCCTGCGCGCCTCGCCGCGGCACAAAAGAGCGTGCGCCTCCGCTATCTGGGACATTCGAGCTTTCTGATCACTGGCCCCGAGGGGGCGAGGGTCCTGATGGATCCATACTTTACGGTGGTGAACCCGACGCCGGATGCCATCACCGTCAGCAACTTTCACGAGACCCATTCCCAGACCGCGCCCTACGAGAAGAAAGCCCCCATTTATTTCGGCGTGACGCCCGAGGGCAAACCCCGTGCATTGGAAAAAACGTTTCGCTCCCTCCGGCTGATGGCGTTCCCGCAATTTTCCGAGGGGACGGATGTGCCGTTCGTCGAGAACACGATATTTATCTTTCAGGCGGCCGGAGTTTGCATCGCTCATTTCGGGAACGCGAGGCTCGGGCCTTCCGAGAGCCAGTTCCGGGCGTTGGGGAAAATTCACGTCGTGCTCATCCCGATCGACGGGGGCTTCACGGTTCCCCACCGGATAGCGGCCAAGATTGTGAAGCGAATCGGCGCGAATGTGGTCATTCCGATGCATTATTTTGGTCCCGAGCTTCCCGGCGAGTTTTACGCCGCCCTGAAGGCGGAGGGGATCGATCGGGTCAAACGGCCGAAGTCGCCCGAGGTGTCATTCTCGCTGCGGCAGCTTCCGCCCCCCACGACCTACATGGTTCTTTCTCCGGCTGAAGATGTCCCCTGATCGGTATTGGAGCAGGCGAAACGTCCTGCAAGGCGCGGCGGGTCTCGCGGCGGGTGCGTTCGCCTTTCCGTGGGCGGCGTTCGGCCAGAGTGGGCCGGAAACCCCTTCTGATTCCGAAGAGTCTCAATCTGAAATATTTCCGCCCGGTTTTGTCCCCGGGCACATCCGGTACAGGGGAGGGCGCTGGCAGGAATATCCCTCCGCCCTCTCTTCGATGCTCGAGGAAGTGGGAAATCGCACGAGTATCGACGTCGCGGGCGATGCCCGGGTTGTCACGCTCTCTGATCCGGCGTTGTTCGACCATCCTTTTCTCTACCTCTCGGGCCGCTATGAATTTGAGATACCCAGCAATAAAGACATCGAGCGCCTTCAGCGTCATTTGACCTACGGGGGTTTTCTCCTGGTAGACGATGGCCTCGGCTTTTTGAACGAAGGATTCGGTCGATCGGCGAGGGAACTCATCCGGCGGCTTTTCCCCCGCGAGCCTCTCGAGCCTCTGTCGAGTGGACACGCGGTGTTTCGAAGCTATTACTTGATAGGGTCGATCGGAGGAAGGCAGTCGATCAGCCAGGCCCTGGAAGGGGTTCAACTGGGAAAATTCACGCCTGTTGTCTTCTGCCGGAACGATCTGGGCGGCGCCTGGGCAAAGCGGCCGGACGGCGGGTGGGCCGAAGAGTGCCGGCCTGGCGGAGAGCCGCAGCGAAAAGCCGCTTTCCAGCTTGCCGTGAACATCGCCCTTTACGCCATGACGGGAAACTACAAGCAAGACCTGATTCATCATCCCATCATCCAACGCCGTCTGAACCAAGGTTAAATCGATGGATTGGAATACGATTCATTGGCCTGCCGGCGCCCCGGCGTGGCTCATCATATTACTGGCGGTCGTTTTCGCGGACAGCCTGCGCCGGCGGATCCCTTTTATCCGCGAGAGGGTATCGGGAGGCCGCGCCGCCATCCTCCTCTCCCTTCGTGCGCTGCTGTATGTCGTGATCCTTTTTTTCCTGTCGGGCCCCACGATTTTGGAAGAAAAAAACCGGGCGTTGCCGCCCCGGGTGCTCGTCCTGGTGGATACCTCGGCAAGCATGAGCGTCAAGGATGAGTCCCAAAATCGCTCCCGCCTGGAATCTGCGATGGGTATTTTGTTGAAGCGGAGTGATTCGGTAGAAGTCCCTGGTTCCGCCGAAGGGGGTGGGTTACTTCAGCGGCTTTCCGAAAGTTACGATGTCCGTGTGGCGGGTTTCGATACGGTGAGCAACCCGCTTCGGCAGGAAGACATGATGAACCTGGAGGCGGCGGGTCCGGGAAGCGATTCGCTCCGCGCCATTCGCCTTGGGGTTGCCGGAAATGACGGCGGCGCAGGGGAGCCTGGGGAGAATAAGCAGGATCGCCCGGCTGCCATTCTGCTTTTGTCGGATGGGGGAGATACGGCGGGCAGTAGCTGGCCTCCAGAGGATGTGGGGCGGATGCCTCCCGTCCTGACGCTTGGATTCGGATCGTCCCGAAGATTCCGGGACATTTCCCTGCACGATGTCCGGGCCCCCCGGCTTGCCTTTGAAGGGAAGGAAGTCCAGCTGGAGGTCACACTTTTGGTCCATGGTTTCGTGGGGAAAAAACTCCCGATCGCCCTGACGCGGGACGGTCGTGTTGTCAGCACGCAGACGGTGGATGTCCGTCGGGATTCTTCCGGCAAGAAAGTCCGGTTTCGGTTCACGCCCCGTGATGTGGGGAGCCAGGTTTTGGCTGTTGAAACTCCGGTTCAACGGGGCGAGTTGGTGGAGTCGAACAACCGGGTTGAAATTCCGCTTGAGGTCCGCCGGAACAAAATTCGGATTCTCACCATCTCCGGTGCGCCCACATGGAATTACCGTTTCCTTCGGATGGCTCTGAAGCGGGATCCTTCCATCGATCTGGTGTCGTTTGTTTTTCTCCGCACATCCGAAGACGACCCAGGAGTGCCCACCCGGCAGCTCAGTCTCGTTCCTTTCCCTGTCGATACGCTTTTTCTGGAAGAGTTGAAAAATTTTGACATCGTCATTTTCGACAACTTCGCGGCAAACCAGTATTTCAGCAACTATTATTTGCAGCGTGTAAACGATTATATCCGAGGTGGAGGCGGATTTCTGATTTTAGGGGGAAAAAATTCCTTTTCCTCGGGGGGGTATGTTCTGTCTCCGCTCGAAAGGGTGTTGCCGGTCCGGCTTTTGCGAAAGGATGATTTTTCCGCTCGTGTTCGCATGACCGGGAAGCTCACCACCGCGGGAAGCCGCCATCCCATCATGCGTCTTTCATCCGATCCCCGTTCGAACGAGCGGCTTTGGTCGGGTTTCCCGGCATTGCGTCAAGGAAATCTGACGGTGGCGGGAGAAGAGGGGGCTGTTCTCCTCTCGTCCCAGGCCGAAGGAGAGTTTAACGGAGCCCCGCTGATTGCCGTGCGCCGGATAGGGGAAGGACGGGTGCTTTCGATTCTGACCGATGATATGTGGCGCTGGAATTACGGGATGGTGGCCGACGAGAAAACCAATCGCCTTTATCTTCGTCTGGTTGCGCAGATGATTCGATGGCTGTCGGGCGACCCGGCGACTTCCCAGGTGCAGATTCTTCCCGAGGCGGTGCCCGGCAAAGACGGTTCCTATGTTATTCGGATGCAGGTGCGCGACGTCAAGTTCGAGCCCGCTGCGGGGGCCCGGGTTCGGTTGTCTCTCCGCGATCCCTACGGAGGCCTCCATCAGATGCCGGCGGTTTACCGCCCGGAGACGGGTGAATTCGAGGCCAGGTTCCGTCCCCGCGGGAAGGGGAGCTATCGCGCGGAAGTCATCGCCCTCATGGGGGAGAAGCCGCTGGGACACTCGATTCGAACGGTCGCCGTCGGAGGAGAAGCGGGGGGCGCGGAATGGGCGGACGTGAGACCGCATTGGGAGCGCCTTCGGGTGCTTTCGAAAAAGACGGGCGGGGTTTTTCTTCCTGCCGGTGAGGGGGAGGACAAAAAGCGGGTCTTCGGGGATCGCGTCCTCGAGGTGTTGAAAGGAAAGGTTCCGCCCGTTCTCGTTGAGGTGCGGGATGTCCGGCTTTGGAGTATCCCCTGGGTGGCGTTCATCTTGATTCTCTTGCCCGCGGGGGAGTGGACGCTGAGGCGTCTTTGGGGGCTCGCGTGAAGCGGGGACGAGTGGATATCTCCTGTCGATTGAAGAAGGGAAAGGGTGAGCGTTCATCCGAAAATGAGAGAAAATCTTCCCATAGGCAATATGCGCGTAAAGTAGGATAATGAGATAAGCGCGGCTCCGGCGTCGGCTGGAACACCGCGAGATAGAGGCGGGATATGCCAGAGAAATCGTTTCAAAGAGTTTTGGGGTTTCTGGACGCCGTCATTGAGGGCAGGCAGAAGGTACGTCGCCGCGAAGCCAGGGTTATCGTCGTCCTGGGTGCGTTGTCGGTGTTTCTGCTCGCTCCTGCCGCGGTGGTCTCTCAGCCGCTTTTCGGCTACAGCGCGGTTGTTTACCTGGCGGTGTCGCTGGTTCTTTTCATCGGAGTCGCTGCCCGGGCCTTCTGGATCATCAAGCGCCCCCCGGCGCGGGAGCGGGTGGCCCTCGAGATCGAGTCCGAACACCCAGATTTCGGAAACAACCTGATCAGCTCGCTGCAGTTGTTCCCGATGAAAGCGGATTTGAGGGCGGACGATCCCACCTCGCCGGAGCTCATCGATGCCCTGGTCATCGAAACCGCCGCCCAGGTGGAAAGTCTGGAAGCCAAATCCTTTGTTTCGGATGAGGCGCCCCGCCGGCTGGGGCGGCTGGTGGCGGCGTTGGGCGCCACGGCCGTCCTGATGGGTCTGCTCTGGCCGGGGATGTATCCCCGGGCCGGGTACCTGCTGGCGAACGCCGTCGACCTCATGCCTTCGCGCATCACGCATTTATACCTCTCGGCGTCCGCCAAGCGGATTCTTCCGGGCTCTTCCGTCTCATTCGAGGTCCGTACCGAAGGGAGGAATCCCGATGGGGTGGACCTTGAGTTTTTGGCTCTCCGGCAGGAGGGCGGTCGAGTGATGGTTTCTCGCCTTCCCATGGAAGCCGCCGGTGAGAATCGCTTCCGGGTTACCTGGAGCGGGGGAAAAAGCGATACGCGGGTAACGGCCCGGTCGGGGCGGTTTGTTTCCGCTCCGGTCGAATTGAAGGTGGTGGCCCCTCCACGCGCGGAAATGGTGGAGGTCGTCAACTTTCCGCCCGAGTACACCGGTCTTCAGCCCGAGCGGGGCGAGGACGGGGGCAACATCCGGGCGTATTTGGGCTCGTCGGTTCTGGTGCGCACGAAACCGAACAAGCCGGTGAGAGAAGCGCTCATCGCCCTGGCAGACGGATGGAAGATTCCGCTCAAGGCCGGGAAAAACGAATTTTTCGAGGGGCTGCTCCTGGTGGGGAGCCCCGGTTCTTATTCGGTTCGTCTCAAGGATTTTGATGGATTCGTGAATCTGGCGCCTTCCCGCTACCGCATCGACATCATTCCGGATTCACCCCCTGAAGTGAAAATCACAGATCCGGCCAAGGATCTGGTTGTGGAGGCGGGCGACCTCGTCCACATGCGCTATCGCGCTGCAGATGATTTCGGGGTGCGAATCGTGCACATCGAGGTACAGGTCGGGAAAAAGCCGCCGCGGCGGATCCGGCTCTGGAGCGGGGAGAAGTCGGAAAAAAGCGCGCAGGGCGTATACGTCATCGATGTGAGGGCCCTGGGGCTCCGGCCGGGCGAATCCCTCAACTACCGCGTTATCGCGGAGGATACCGATACGGTCAGCGGCCCCAAATGGGGGACCAGCCCTTTTTATAAGATTCGCATCCGGAACCGCGAGGCTGTCATTGCGTCGCTGGACAAGGAACTCAACGAGATTTCATCGAAGCTCCTCGATTTGCTCGGCGACTATCTCGAAAACGAGGCGGTTCCTCCTGAACTTTCGAAAGGGGGGCGCAAGGAAAAGGGACGCCAAAAGGGCCGGGAGGCCCGGGAGCGAGCCCAAAAGGAAGCGGCCAGAGACTCCCTTCGCGAGAAGACTGCGCAGATTTTACATAAAGTGATGGGCGCGAAGTCCATGCTTCGTCCCAATAACCCGCGGGAGACCCTGGCGAACATGGACTTGAATTCGCTTGCCGACCGCCTGAAGGATTTGCTGAACCGCCATCTCCGCCCGCAAGAGGCCGAAAAAGGGCGGGCCCGCCTGACCAAAAAGCAAAGGAAGGCACGCGAGGATGAGCGCCTGGCGCGCCAGGAGGAGACGACAGAGGCCATTGAGCGCCTGGCTTCCATGGGAGAGGACATCCTGCGGAATGTTCGGATGGATCGGGCCGGTCGGATGGCGGACGCGATGATGCGGCGCCAGGAATCCCTCGCCCGCGCCCTCGAGGAGATGCGCAGGTCGGGTGAAGTCGATGAAGCGGGCAAACGGCGGGTCGAAAAAGAACTCGCGCGGTTGCAGCAAGAGCTGAGAAAGCTCATGCAGCAGCTTGCCGGCCTGGCCCAGCGCATGCCGGCGGAGTTCATGAATCAGCGCGGGATGCGGAACTTGCCGATGCGGGACATGATGCAGGCGTTTGATCGGATCCGCCAGCAAATGGCCCGCGGCAATATCCGGGGAGCCCTCGATTCGCTCCGGCGGCTGATGAGTCAGATTCAGCGAATGCGAAACGCCATGAGAGGTCTGCAGCGCCGACAGATGCAGGCCCAGCGGGGCGGAAGGCCGATGCAAAGGCGCCAGAGCGAACTCGCGGCCATTCTCAAGGAGCAACAGTCGATCTTGGATGAAACGGCGGATGTTTTCGACAGCGCCGTGCAGCGATTGAAGAAGGGATGGCCGAAGGGGCTCAAATCGCTCGACTCCCGGTATAAAAAAATCATTCGGGAGGAGCGTTCCCTGGTCGATCAAATTCAAAAGGCCGATTGTGACCCGTTTTCAGAAGATCAGACTGAAGGGGAACAGGCGGAAAAAAAGAAAGCGCAACTGGAACAGGCCCGGCTCGAACACCGCACCATTCTGGGCGAGATTGAAATGTTCATGGAAAAGGGCGAGTGGGGCGAGGTCTATCGGCGCCTGGGACAGATCGAACGCGCGGTTCAGAGAGAGCCTTGCCTCGAGGACAAGGACAAGAAGGAACAAAACGCCCGGTGGAAGCGTGGGCGGAAGTGGCTGGACGGTTTTCTCCAAAAAGCGGAGAAGCGGTCTTCCCCGAAGGAGCGCGATACGCTCAGGACGCTCCGAAAAAGACAGCATGCCCTCGAGGGGCGGCTGGCCGGAATTGAAGAGCGCCTCCGGCGCCTCATGCAGTTGTATCCGTTTATCGATCCGAGTGTTCTGAGCCGCCTCAGTGAGGCGAAAGGGGCGATGAAGAAGGCCGAAAATTCCCTGAGAGAGGCCAGCGCTTCGAGTGCGATTCCTCATGAAGAGCGCGTGCTTGAATTGCTCGCGCAGGGGCAGAATGCAATGCAGCAGTCCATGCAACAGATGGCGCAACGCGGAAGGCTCGGGATGGGAACGCCGCGTGGTTTTTCGGGTATGCCAAATCGCGGCCGTGGCTGGTGGGCGCGGAACCCCACTTCGCCTGGACAGGATATTTCGAGACGGCCCGGACGCGAGGGACAGGATGGCCAGCAGGGCGTTGATTTCAGCGAGGTTCAGATCCCCGATCGGGAGCAATACAAGGTGCCGGAGAAGTTCCGCGAGGAAGTCATGGAAGCGCTCAAGGAAGGACTTCCGGATTCGTTGCGGCAGGAAATTGAAAACTACTATGAGAGGCTGACCCGATGAAGCACCTCGGAAATCACAAGAAACGTCTCCTGGCTTTTGTCTTGGCATCGGCGGTGTTCGTCCTGTTGAGCATTCCAACAAAGGGGGGCGCCGTGCCGGCCGCAACTTCGGGTCCTTTTCCCGCCGACTCAAAGCGGCCGGAGGGGTATCAGCGGGTTGTTGATGAGATGAGGGCCTGGGATTTAAAAAAGGCCGATGAGATATTGTCGGAGCTTCGCCGAAAGAAACCTGATTTTCCGGCGTGGGATGCGCTCAAGGGAGCGATTGCCTACCTGCGCGGAAATTACGCGGAATACATCAAGAACCTGAGCACGTCGATCCAGGAAAATCCCGGGGTCATCGAATGGCTTGAGCTCCGCCTCCATGTGAAGCAGTCGCAGTCGGCTTTGGCGGGATTTCGTAAATTTCAAACGAAGCATTTCGATATTTGGCACGATCCGAAGGGCGATATGATTCTTCTTCCGTATCTGGCGGAAGCCATGGAGGCCGCCTATGAAGTTTTCGGCAAGGTATTGGGTGTGAGACCCGAAAAGCGCGTGCGATTGGAAATCTTTTCCGATACCGAGCGGTTTCACAAGGCCTCAACCCTGACGCGGCGGGATATCGAAAAAGGGGTTGTCGGTCTAACCAAGTTCAACAAGGTGATGATTATCTCCCCGGGGGTTTTGCAGCGGGGATATCGCTGGTTGGATACGGCTGCGCATGAATATGTCCACTATTTAATTGTTCTGGCGACACGGAATAAGGCTCCCATCTGGCTGCATGAAGGCATCGCTAAACATATGGAGAAAAAATGGAGGCGGCTCAAGCTTCCTCCGTTGAATCCGTCGGAGGTGACTCTTCTCGCGCGGGCGATGAACCAGAAGGCCTTCATTCCTTTCAAGAGCATGGAGCCCAGCCTGATTTACTTGAAGACCGCCGAAGCCGTCCAGTTGGCCTATGCGGAATCGGCCTCTGCGGTTGATTTTATCCGCCGGCGTGCCGGTAAGGACGCGCTGCCAAGGATGTTCAAAGCGATTCTCGATAGTCCGGAGGCGAAAGCCCCTGCGGGATCCCAATCCGCGGAGGCCGGTGACGTGCGGGCGATGATGGCCCGGCCAAGCCTGATTGAGCTTGAGTCGACGGGGCCTCCGCAAACGGCGACGCCTGCCCTTGAGGCGCTGTTGAAGGTGGATCTCGAGAAATTCGAAAAAATCTGGCAGGAGGATTTGAAGCGGCAAAATCTTCGCCTCCATCCGGGGGCGGTTGTCCGTGAATTCAGGTTGAAGGCCACCGGCCCAGTGGATGAAAGCGGAGCGGATTTGGCGATTCTGAAGAACGCGGTGGCGCGCCGGAGGACGCGGCTGGCCGATCGTCTCTGGATGCGGGGACGAATGAAAGCGGCATGGGTGGAATATAAACGCGCTCTTCGCGACGAGCCCTATTCGCCGACTCTGTTGAATCGACTGGCGCGGGTGGAACTCCGCATGGGCCTCCCTAAAAAAGCCCTGCGGAATTTGCAAAAAGCTGTCGAAATCGATCCGGATTATGGAGCAACGTATACGCATCGGGGCATCGCATATGAGATGAGCGGGAATGCGAAATTGGCCCGCAAGGCATGGGAAGAGGCCATTCAGATTAATCCGTTCGACCCCTTGCCGCACGAACGCCTGGTTGTCCTCTACAAAAAATTGGGTTTGCCGAAAAACGCCCAACGCGAATTTGAGCGGGTTCAAAAATTACAAGGAAATTGAGGTGGGCATATGAACGAAAATCGAGACGATGCCAATGGCGAAAACCGGGAGATGAATCAAGCCGACATTGAGGTGGCCCGGGAGATAGGGAAAAAACGGGAGGAAACGCTTCAAGAAATTCGAAAGGTGATCGTGGGTCAGCAATTGGTTCTCGACCTTGTGTTGATTTCGCTCATGTCGAGGGGACATTGCCTTCTGGTGGGCGTGCCGGGATTGGCCAAAACGCTTTTGATCCGGACCTTGGCCGAGGTGCTCCAGTTGGACTTCAATCGAATCCAGTTTACGCCGGATTTGATGCCGTCCGACATTACGGGTACGGACATTCTCGACGAGACGGTCGAAGGACGGCGAATTTTCCGCTTCATCCGAGGGCCGGTTTTTTCCCAGATTCTTTTGGCCGATGAGATTAACCGCACGCCGCCGAAAACACAGGCCGCACTCCTCCAGGCCATGCAGGAGATGAGGGTGACTGCGGGCGGGCAGACCCATTCCCTTGAGCCGCCATTTTTCGTGATGGCGACCCAAAACCCGGTCGAACAGGAAGGGACATACCCGCTTCCCGAGGCGCAGCTGGATCGCTTCATGTTTGAGATTGGCGTGGATTATCCCAGCCTTGCCGAAGAAGCCGATATTGTGACGCAGACGACGTCAGACTACATTCCGAAGCTGGAAAAAGTGCTCGACGGAAGGCAAATCATGGCCTATCAGGATCTGGTTCGCCGGGTTCCGGCCGCGCCCTATGTGGTGGACTATGCGGTGTCCTTGGCACGCGCCTCGCGGCCGACGGATGATAGCGCCCCCGAATTCGTCCGAGATTTCGTGGAATGGGGCGCGGGGCCCCGGGCGAGCCAATATCTCATTCTCGGCGCCAGGGCCCGCGCCCTGCTGCACGGGCGGTATGCGGCGTCCATTCAGGATGTCCGTGAACTGGCCAGGCCGGTTCTCCGTCACAGGATTCTCATTAATTTCCGGGGCCAGGCCGAAGGATTTGATTCGGTGGCTCTCGTCGATAAGCTCCTCGAGACGGTAACGCCTCCGGCCGAGGCATCGGAGGCCGCTTGAACATCTCGGGGCGGTCAAAGAATCAATCCGAGGAAACGGGCCGCTTTTTCGACCCCAGCGTAGTCGCACGCATTTCAAACTTGGAGTTGCGCGCGCGGCATGTGGTCGAAGGGCTGATGAGCGGTGTGCACCGGAGCCGGGCGCGCGGATTCAGCGTCGAGTTCGAGGAACACCGCCCCTACACGCCCGGCGATGAATTCCGGCACATTGACTGGAAGGCCTACGGGAAGTTCGATCGGTATCTCATCAAACAATATGAAGATGAAACCAACCTCAGGGCGCATCTCCTCGTCGATGCCAGCGGCTCGATGGATTTCGGGGATGGACCCATGACGAAATGGGAGTATGCTGCGACGCTTGCCGCTTCTCTCGGCCATCTCCTCCTGCGGCAGTCGGATGCCGTCGGCCTGGTTCTTTCCCGGGAGTCGGACGATCCTTTCATCCCGGCCAAGGCCGTTCGGCGGCACATGACAGCCCTTCTCTCTACCCTTGAAGCCGAGCGCCCTGGCGGCGGCACCGGCCTGGCCCGTTCGCTTATCCAATTGGCGGAAGGGTTGCGACGCCGGGGGATGGTCGCCATTTTCTCGGATTTACTCGAAGATCCCGAATCCGTCAGGCGCGCGCTGCGGTTGATTCGCCTCAAGGGGAACGACGTCGTTGTGTTCCATATTCTCGACGCCGAGGAGTTGGGCTTTCCATATGAGGGATTGGCGCGGGTCGAGGATGTGGAGACGGACCGGAACATGACGGTGGAATGTGAGGTGGTCCGGGACCCATATCTCCAGATTCTCCAGGAGTTTCTGGATACGACCCGGGATCATTGCCGCAGAGAGGGGATACATTACGTGCTCCTTTCCACGGCGGAACCTTTGGACCGCGCGCTTGTTCGGTTCCTGGCGTGGCGATCGAAACTGAGGATGTAAGGACAATGGGGCTTCAGTTTTTTCATAGCTACATGCTCTGGGGGTTATCTCTTTTCCTCCTGCCTATTCTGATCCATTTTTTGCGGAGACGTCGAATCCAGATCGTGCGCCTCCCGACCTTTGAATTTCTCCTCCGGACCCAAAGGCGAATTGCGAGGCGGAGCCAGCTGAAGAACTGGATTCTCCTTGCGCTCCGGATTTCCGCGGTCTCTCTCGTCGCGATCCTGGCGGCGCGGCCGCTGCTCTCCAATCAGGGGTGGGCCGTCGGGAGCAGCTGGTCGCCCGTTCTTCTCACCCTCATCGTCGACAACTCGGCGAGCATGGCCTATCGGACCGGGCATGGAACCCGGTTTGACCTGGCCAAGCGCGCGGCCGAGCGGCTCATCCAGCGGCTATCTCCTCAGGACAGGGTCAGTCTATGGGCGACGGTGGCCAAAGAGTCGGGACGGCCGCCTGTTCTTGGAAAAAGAGCCGCGCTTTCCCGGCTCGCCTCCATCCGCCAGTCGGATGCGGCCGGCCGGCCTTTCCGGACCATCCAGGAGGCCATGTCGGGAACGGCGGCCGAGGTGGATCGGCGCAGCATTATCGTGTTGAGCGACATGGCCCGGAGTGACTGGGAGGAGCTTCGAGTCAGAGGGTTGCGGCGCCTTCTTCCCCATACCCGTATCCAGTTCGTGCGCGTGGCGCCTGAATCGGGGACGCAGGATATCGCTGTGCGGGACGTGCGGCTTCGCCCCTGGCCTCCGCGGGCGAACACCCCTTTTGTCGTCGTGGCCCGTATCGCTAACCAGGGCGAGAGAGAGCGGGAGCAGGTTCGTGTTTCGCTCTATCTGGAAGAGAAAAAGATGGATGAGGCGGAGCTGAACCTGAAAGACGGGGAGGAAAAAGAGGTCAGCTTCCGGGTGCTCGCGCCGGAGGGAGGAATCTTCCGCGGGCGGATTGAGGCGAGTCCGGATAAATTGATTCCGACCAATCTTTATTACTTCTCGGCGGAAATCGGCCGGAAGAACCGGGTGCTCGTCATCGACGGCGATCCGCGGCGGGGCTTGATCGAAAGTGAGTCTTTTTACATTTCCAACGCGCTGCGCGCAGCGCCCCCGGGCGGGAACTCCCCGGTCCACGTCGAGGTGGCGGCGGGCTATGAGATGGGCAGCGTGGACTGGGACAGGTACGATCTGGTGATCGCCTGCAATGTGGGCGAATGGCCGGTGGATGCGGCCGGCCTGCTGCGGCGTTTCGTTGAGCGGGGGGGAGGGCTCCTCTGGGCGAGCGGGTCGCTGGCCGCCCGAACCGTTCCGGGAGCGGGTTGGCTGCCGGCCGTTCCGGATGCGCCTTACCGAATGACTCCCCCGCAAGAGGCGGTGGTCCCCGTGGATTCGTGGGACCATCCCGTTTTCTCCAGGATGGGGAGGAACCCCTCCCGTCTGTTTTCCCGCACACGCTTGCGCCGGGTTTCCCCTCTTAAGTCCGTGGGAAACGGGAGGGTTCTTTTGACCCTTCCGGATGGAAGGGCGGTACTCGTGGTGGGCCGTGCCGGGGCTGGAAGGGTCGCCGTATGGGGCGCCACCTGCGATCGCGAATGGACGGACATTCCCGTCCGTCCCGTTTTTGTGCCTTTTCTGCGGGGACTGGTCGATTTCCTCGGGAGTGGGGCGGAAGGCACCGTGGCGGGCATTCAAACCGGCGAGCCCATCGAAGTGCGCTCGAAGACCTACCAAATCGGAGAAGTCGTACAGGTTCGCTCGCCGTCAGGGGACGAGGAGACGTTGCGTTTGGAGCGCTCGCCGGACGATGATCGTCTGCGCCCGCCCGCTTCGGGCCAGAAGGGAGCGGAGGGCGGAGCCGTCCTCGCCAGATTCGACGGAACCTTCCGGGCGGGTTTCTATGAAATTCGAAAGCCGGACGGGTTGGAACTGATCGCGGCGAACATTCCGCCCTCTGAGATGATTCTCGCGTCCTTGGGCGATAACGAGCTGCGCGATCGGCTGCCGGGAATCGACTTGACCGTACGTTCGATCCGGGCGGATGATTCCGAGCCTGTCGGCGCCATAGAAGGCTGGATGGATCTGGGGGTCATTTTGTTTCTCTTTCTGGCCGCGATTTTGGTGACCGAGGGACGTGTCGCGGATCGCAGCTGAGTCGAAATGACAGAGGGGAGATGGCCGGTTGATTTTCCCGCTCTTGGGTTTTTTGTGACGTATCGATTTCCGCCCACACTCTCCCGCTCTTTTTAAGAAAAATGATGGCGGCGGCGGCCCGAAAGCCGCATGCCGCCCAAAGAGGAAATAAATGAACGAACGAAACGAAGGAATTGCGCTGTATATCGATTTTGAGAACCTGGCGCGCGGGTTTACCCGTTCGAGCAGGGAAGAGTTTGACATCCAGCGGGTTTTGGCCCGTCTGGTCGAAAAAGGGAAAGTGGTCATGAAGCGGGCCTATTGCGACTGGTCACGCTTTGGAAAATTCAAGGATGCGCTTCACGAGGCGGGCATCGAGCTGGTTGAAATTCCGCGCCGGTCCGTGACGGGGAAAAACTCCGCCGACATCCGTCTGGTCGTCGATGTGATGGACATGTGCTACGCCAAGGAACATATTTCCACCTTTGTCATCGCTTCCGGAGACAGCGATTTTTCACCCCTCGTATCGAAGCTGAAGGAAAACGGGAAGCATGTGATTGGCCTGGGGATGAAAGGATCGACCTCGAACCTCCTCGCCGAGAATTGCGATGAATTCATTTTCTACGAAGATCTCACGAACGATGGAAGCGACAAGCCGAAGGTGGAAAGCAGCGTTTCGAAGGAGAAAAAAGACGCCTTCGATCTCTTGTTCGATTCTATCGAAGCGCTTCAAAGGGAAAATGTGACAATCCTCTGGTCATCCATCGTCAAGGAGACCATGAAGCGAAAGCGCCCGTCTTTTGCCGAGGGTGCGCACGGGTACCGGAATTTCAGCTCCCTTTTGGAGGATGCCCAGAAGCGGGGCTACATTCAGCTTCGAAAAGATGATCGAAGCGGAAGTTTTATTATTGCCGGTTTCGGGCGGGAGCGATCGAACGGGGACGGCGCGGAGGCACATGAACCCGCTCCAAAATCGCCGAAATCTTCCGCAGCGGCCCCCAAGCGGCGGAAGGCACCAAAGCGTGCGGCAAGTCCCAAGGGCGCGACCGGTCCCAAACGTTCTACCGTGGGGGGCATGCGCCGGCCCCAGAGAAAAAAGTCAGAGGCCAAAAGAAATGGGGTGCCGGAGAGGGAATCGGCAGAAATGGCTTCTTAAGAGGGCAGCGGTGGCCCCGTGCCGCCCCGCCCGCGTCGAAACGGGGCGGAACGGCTCGGGCGGTCGGGACCACCAGTTTTGAGGAAAAATCCGGTAAAAAAAGCGTTTCGCCATATTCGAATTTTGATTCCATTATTATCCACAAATTCTGAGATGGCCGCAATTCCTTGTTTTATAGGGCGATAGATTTTGATCGCCCGACGGGAGAATTGTCTATTTCGTCTAATGTCAATAAGTTAGGTGTATTTTTGTAAGCGGGAATATCCCGAAAATACTGAGGAAATGAGAGCGATGGTCGGAAAATTTTCGAAAGACCAAGCTGTAGAACGGCTTCGCGCGGAGCGGGATGCGGGACGGGCGGTTTTCGACGCGCTGTGCGGGAGCGGAATTACGGCGAAGTTCGCCGCAAGGGGGGGAGCCGATCTCGTCACGACATTTAATCTGGCCTATTACCGGATGCAGGGGTTGAGTTCCATGGCGGGGTATCTTCCCATCGGGGACGCCAACGCCCTGACCCTGGAGCTGGGGGAGCGCTACATCCTGAACACGGTGAAAGAGTGTCCTGTCGTCGCCGGCGTCCTGGGGGTCGATCCCACCCGGGACATGCGCCGGTTCGTCGATCGCCTTTCGGAAGCCGGATTTGACGGCGTGATGAACTGCCCCACCGTTGCCCTGATAGATGGGCAATTCCGCTCCGATCTGGAAGAGACCGGAATGGGATTCGAACTGGAAGTCGGCGTTCTCGGATATGCGAGCCGCCAGGGCATGTTTACAAAAGCGTTTTGTACCACGCCGGAAGAAGCGCTCGCGATGGCGGATGCCGGCGTGAACAACATCATCATCCATTTCGGAAACAGTTCGGGCGGCTCCATCGGATCAAAGTCCGTCATGGACCTGGACGAAGCGGCCCAGCGGTCAGCCGGGATTTTTGACGCCCTGAAATCCCGGCTTTCGGATTTCATATTCACATGCCACGGGGGCGCTATCGAAACTGCCGCCGATTTCGAATCCCTGCTCGAGCGGGAGCCCCGCTTCGACGGTTATGTCGGGGGTTCCTCCGCGGAGCGGTTTCCCATTGAGGAATCCGTTCCGGCGGCGGCCCGGTCTTTCAAGTCTGTCCGGCTGAAGAAAAATTCATAAAAATCTTATTCGATCAAAAAGGAGGGGGTTCCATGCAGCATTTTTATGATTTGGATGAAATTCAGGCGCAGGACATGCCGGGCCGGAAGCGGAAGCTCATCGTCGGGAAAGACATGATGCTGGTCTTTGTCGAGCGGGAGGGCGCGACCGAGCAGGACCATACCCACGATGTCGAGCAGTTTGTTCTTTTGCTCGAAGGAAATGCGCGCCTCACCATTGACGGCGAGACCCGCGACATCAAGGCAGGCCAGGTCGCCCATATTCCCAAGGGCGTCCCGCACCAACTCCATACGGATACGCCCATCCGATATTTGGGGATCTATACCCCGTTGCGCGAGGCCGTGATCAAGGCGGAGGCCTAGCTGGCCTCCTCCCATCCCTCGGCTTTGAGTTCTTCCATCGCTTCCAGCATGCAGGTCACGCCGTAGGTCAGGACTTTTGCGCCGCAGGGGTTGACGCAGACCATCAGGGCCTCGCCGATCTCCTCCGGCTTCAGTCCGAGCTGAAGGCCTTTTTTGAGGTGTTGCTTCAGGTGGGGCTGATTGTGGGGATTGGAAGTTTCAACAGCCAGCGCGAGGATGTGAAATAACTCGTGCATTTTTTCGTCGAATATCCGCTTCTTGAGTCGGATCACCTCATCCAGATGGAGAAGCGCTTTCATGTAATCTGGAAACTTTTCGGCGATGAAGGCGTGGGCCGGATAGACTTTTCCGCGGCGGGCGGCGATTTCCTCCGCCAAAGATTTTTTTTCGCTCATGTCCTGGAACTCCTTTCTGAAAACGGGTCTTTCGGGGGCGATTATTGAATCCGCACCTCCGGCCTGAGATGATGAAGACGCTGAAATGGAGCCGGGATTATATCCTTTTGCCTCCGGCTGAGGAATTTTGCTTGTTCGCTGATCGCGCGGGGATGGGAATCGGTGTCGGATATCCATGTGGCGCTTCTGATGACGCTGGACAGTAAGGGCGAGGAGGCCCGGTTTGTCGGCGTCGCCG
>CAMYJL010000002.1 GCA_947258645.1 uncultured Nitrospinota bacterium | reverse complement strand
GCTCGGGCGGAATCGGGGGCCGATCTTTTCATCGGCTACACCCAGCGCCTCCGTCGCCGGTATGTTTCGATCAAGGAGCAGATCGAGGCCGGCCGCCTGGGCGAGGTGATGGCCGCCCGGCTTTCGATCTATCACTCCCGGGCCGACGCCCGGCAGATGTACGCCCGTTCGGAGATGGTGAGCCCTTTCACTAACTCGCTCACCTATATGGCGGACATGGCGCTGTGGTTTTTCGCTCCCCGCAGGGCCGTACGCGTTTACGCGCAGGGCGGGGGCGAGATTTTTCCGGATCAGCCGGATGGTATCGGCGATTACGGCTGGGCCATCGTGACGTTCGAGGACGGTGCGGCGGCGAATATGGGGTGTTCCTGGATTTTGCCCGAGCGCTGGCCGGCCTACATCTGCTCGATAGGGATGGAGATATTCGGGAGCGAGGGGTCCGTCGTGGTGGACGACGGGCACAGGGATGTGATGATGGTTTCGAACCGGGGGACGCCGTCGCCCGTCCCGGGCGCTGAAGTCGCTTTCCTCGGCTCGACCATGCCGGGCGACTGGGCGCAGGGGGATTTTTACGGCCCCATGCGGGACGAGACCCGCCTTTTCGTCGAGCGGGTGCGGGACGGCCGCGATGTTCCGCTTTGCGGCGCCGAAGCCGGGCGGGATGTCCTGGAACTCACGCTGGCGATGGAGAGGAGCGCCCGGGAGGGCGGCGGCCTCGTGGATCTTCCGCTGAAAGGATAACGAATGGCTCTCAGGAAAGTGGGTGTTGGCATCATCGGCAGTGGGCGCATGGGCCGCCTGCGCGCGAATCTCGTGGCCGGGGATCAGCGGGCGGGTTTTCTGGCGCTGTCCGACCCCGACGGGGATCGGGTGAAACTGGTCGCGGAGGAGGTGAAGGCCGATTTTCATTCCATGGACAACGAAGCTGTCCTGACCCATCCCGATGTCGAGGCGGTGATCGTCTCGACGCCCGAGCACGCGCACGCTGACCCGGTCTGCCGGGCGCTCGAGCTGGGCAAGACGGTGCTGGTCGAAAAACCGATCGAGCTTTCCCTGGAGCGCGCGGACCAGATCATCGAGGCCGTGCGGAAGCATGACGGCGACCTCCATGTCGGCTACACCCAGCGTCTCCGGCGCCGTTATCTCAATGCGAAGGAGCAGATCAGCCAGGGCCGGCTGGGGAAGCTGCTCACCTCGCGGATGGTGCTCTACAACCCGAAGAGCAACGGCGCGGAAATCTACAAGCGCTCGCCCCACGCCAGCCCGGTGACCGATACGCTGACCTACGTCGTCGATATCGGGCTCTGGTATTTCGAGGGGCGAAAGCCCGTCAAGGTGTACGCGCAGGGGGGGAGCAAGATTTTTCCGCATCCCAACAACGTGGGCGACTGGGCCTGGGCGATCGTGACGCTGGATGACGGAAGCAACATCAATTTCGGGTGTTCGTGGATTTTCCCGGACAACTGGCCCGCGCACATCACCACGATGGGGATGGACATCATGGGCTCGGAGGGGGCCATCACCATCGACGACTCCCACAAGGGCGTCATCCTCGCAACCAACAAGGGCATGCCCTCTCCCTACGCGCCGGACGCTTCCTCGGACGTGGTTTTTCTCGAATCGATGATGGCGGGCGACTGGTCCCTCGGGGAGTTCTGGGGCCCCATGCGCGACGAGACGCGCCTGTTCCTCGAGCACGCCGCCACCGGCCGCGCCATTCCGAACACCAAGCCCGACGAGGCACGGACCACGCTCGAGGTGACGCTCGCCATCGAGAAGAGCGCGGCCACGAACCAGCCCGTCGAGCTTCCCCTCAGCTAGGCCGGCCATCTCATGCCGGAAGGGGAGCACCTCAGGGCGCTGATCTCAGAGGACGCGTTCGAGTTGATGCGGACTGACGCCGATGAGGAGGCCTGGTTCATCATTCGGGGGGATCTGAATGCCGTCAGTACAGCCCGGGTGCTCGCTGCGCTGAAGGCCGAGCCGGGTGGCGGTCGCACGGCCGCGCTTTTCCTGGAAGAAACCGAACTACTCGACGGCAGCGCCACCGCACAGATGGTGGATGCCGTGCGACTTCTCTTAGAGCGCTTTAAGCGGGTGCGGCTTATCCGCTCCCCCCAGGTTCTGGCGCATTCCATCTACCGGGTGGGCATGCTGGCGGGCGACACCCGTCTGGAGCTCGTCGAGCCGCGCGAGGAAGAGGGCGTGGCGGGTTAGGAAGGAAAGCGAACATGGTCACCGATCCGAGGTTCATTCCGCGCGAGGGCCGCGTGGGTGTCCCGAGCGCGTCGTTTTCGCTGGCGGAGCGCGACCGCCGGTGGGCGGCCACGCGCGAGGCGATGGACGAGCGGGGAATCGACTGCCTCGTGGTCGCCGGGCGGGGCTACAACGCGAACGGGAACGTCCGCTGGCTCGACAACGGCGACTACGGCGAGCGGAGCCTGGTCTTTCCCCGCAATGGAAGCCCCATGACCTACTGGCTCCTCCAGAACTGGGGGAAGTGGTACACCGAGTGCTGCTGGGAGGGGGTGCGCTACCGGGGCCACGAGGGGAAGGTCAGCGTCGTCGCGGCCGAGGCGATCTCGGACCTGGGATATCAGAAGGGCCGGATCGGCGTCGTCGGCCTGATCGGCGGGGGCTACGCCGCCGAGGGCGCGATTCCCTACATGACTTTCCGCAATCTTCAGCGCCTCCTGCCGGACGCCACCTTCTGCGACGCTTCGGACATCCTCACCCGGCTCCGGATGATCAAGAGCCCGGAGGAGATCGCCATGCTCGAGAAGGCCTCCGAGATGGTCAACGTGGAGATCGACGCTGTCCTGCGCCACGCGCGGCCCGGGGTGCGCGAGGACGATCTGTGCGTGGAGATGACCTGCGCGGGGCTCCGGGCGGGAAGCGAACTCGGGCGGGACCACTGGACTATCCTCAACGCGGGGAAGGGTTTCCCGGTGAACCACCGGCCGACCGATCGGATCCTCCGCTCGGGGGATGTGCTGCACATCGGCCACTACGCCCGCTACGGGGGTTACTGGAGCCACCCGCACATCGCGGTCTCGCTGGGCCGGCTGGATGAGGAGTACAGGCCCCTGCGCGAGGCCGTCCATGAGGCGACGCAGATAGCGCTCGAGGTGCTCAGGCCCGGCGCCTCGTGGGCCGAGGTGGACCGCCTGATCGACACGCCCATCCTGAGCCGGGGCTACTATCACGAGATTCCCCAGGTGCACGGAACGGGAGTGGACGGCATCGAGCCGCCCGCGACGACGATTGTGGCCGGGAACATCCCGAGGAAGATGCCTTGGCGGGAGCGACCGGTAGAGGGCTCGCTGGAAGAAAACGAGGAGTGGCGCGATCTCGCGGGAGATCGGTATCAATTCATGAAAGAGCTCACGGTCGAGGCGGGAATGTCCCTCGCCATCGAGGTGAAGGCAGCCCATGAGGACCGGATTTTCATGGAATTCGGCCCGCAGGTCATCGTCGAAGAGAACGGCCCACGCGTGCTGACGCCGGACGCGATGGACCTCATCGAGCTTTGATCGGCGGCGCGGAATCTGGCGCATTTTTGGAAATTGTGTATGATGCCGCCCCGCACGAGAGTGCTGATACGTTCAAGAGCATAGCGTCCTGATTCATCAGGTAAAAAGGAAACAGGAGGAACAAGCGTGGCCGAGATACATCCCGTACTGAAAAACAGAACAAGCGGTCTTTCCTTCAGTAAAGAGCCGCTCGCGCCTGAAAAGCTGGAAACCATGCTGGAGGCTTTCCGGTGGGGGCCCTCTTCCGCGAACAAGCAGCCCTGGCGGATCATCGTCGTGCGCACGCCCGAGGCGCACAAGAAATTCGACGAAGGCCTGAGCGACAACAACAAGAAGTGGGCCACCGAGGCGCCCGTCAAGATGATCATCATGGGCAACCCCGAGGAGCAGCCCCCGCGCTTCGATCAGGACCGCTGGCTGCTCGACGTGGGCCTCGCCCTCGAGAACATGCTCATCCAGGGCTGTGACCTCGGCCTGACCGTGCACGCCATGGCGGGCTGGGACGAGGAGAAGATCCTCAAGAACTTCAACGTGCCCGCGCCCTTCCGCGTGGCGGCGCTCTTCGCCGTCGGCGAGCCGGGAAAGTTCGAGGACCTCTCCGAGGAGATGCAGAAAAAGGCGAGCCGGCCCAACGTCCGAAAGCCCCTCGAAGAGATCGTCTTCTGGGACGACTTCGGAAAGGCGGGCAAGCCCTAGAAGAAGTTGAAGTCAGAGAAAAAGCCCGGGGGCCGCGAAGGTCTCCGGGCTTTTTTTGCGCGTCTGACAGGGCGATCTCATCAGGGCTGTTTTGCGTTTGATTTCACTGCGTTTTCGGCCCCCTTCCGGTCATCCCCCCTCCATTTGCGCCCCCGCCCGCAAATCCTTAGAATCTCTGCCGTTTGCGGGGCTCCGCCGAAGGGCGGGGAACTGCCCGGGTTTTTGCCGCGATTCCACCCGAAAAGGGCCGCTTTGTTCTCATCCGACTACATCCAGCAGCTGGTCATCGCGCTTCCGGCGATCCTCCTGGCCCTGACCTTTCACGAGGTGGCGCACGGCTGGGTGGCCGAAAAGCTGGGCGACCCGACGGCGCGGCTCATGGGCCGGCTGAGTCTGAACCCCATCGTCCACCTGGACCCGATGGGGACGCTTGCCTTCGCCATCTCGATGGCGGCCGGGATCGGCTTCGGCTGGGCGAAGCCCGTCCCGGTGGATCCGCGTCATTTCCGGAACCCCCGCCGGGGGATGAGGTGGGTGGCGTTGGCGGGCCCGGCGACGAACTTTCTCCTGGCCATCGTGAGCATCGTGGTCCTGAATGCCATGAGGGAATTCGGCCTGCACCGGGGATTCATCGGTGAGCCGGCGGCCCTGATGATCCGGGCCAGCTTCATCGTGAACACGGCCCTGGCGGCGTTCAACCTGATCCCCATCTTGCCCTTCGACGGCGGGCGGATCCTGATGGGCGTCCTGCCCTCGCGCTTGGCCTGGCATTACGCCCAGAGCGAGCCCTACGGGTTTTTCATCGCGCTGGGGCTGCTCATGATTGGCGCATTGCACTGGATCATGAGGCCGATATTCGACATTCTGATCACGGTTGAGATAATAATGGCCGGGAATCTGCTGCGGATGCTGGGGTTTTAGCCCCCTCGGGCGGGACGGGCCGAAAAACAGAGAAAAGTGGACAAAAAAGAAAAAATGGCGGCTCAGGAAAAGAAAGAGGCTAAAAAGGTGAGATTTCTCTCCGGGGTGCAGCCCTCGGGCAAGCTCCATCTGGGGAACTATTTCGGAGCCCTCCGGCAGCACATCGCCCTCCAGGACGAGGGCGAGGCCTTTTATTTCATCGCCAATTATCACGCGATGACCACCGTCCAGGACCGGGGACTCCTCGAGCAGCAGACGCTCGACGTGGCGCTGGACTATCTCGCGCTCGGCCTCGATCTCAAGAAAGCGGTTTTCTTCCGCCAGTCGGACGTGCCCGAGGTGGCGGAACTGGCCTGGGTGCTCTCCGCCGTGACGGCGAAGGGCCTGCTCGACCGGGCCACCTCTTATAAGGACAAGGTCCAGCGGGGCATCGCCCCGTCGGTGGGGCTCTATTATTATCCTGTGCTCATGGCGGCGGACATTCTCATCTACCGCTCCCACGTCGTGCCCGTCGGCGAGGACCAGGTTCAGCACATCGAGATGACGCGCGACATGGCCCAGTCCTTCAACCGGACCTACAAGAGCGAAGTGTTTCCCGTTCCGAAACACCGACTCGACGTCGGCGCCAAGGTGCCCGGCCTCGACGGCCAGAAGATGAGCAAGAGCTACGACAACACCATCGAGATATTCCAGGAGGGAAAGGCCCTCCGGAAGCGGGTGATGTCCATCGTGACCGACTCGACGCCGCTCGAGGACCCCAAGGATCCGGATACGTGCAACGTCTTTGCGCTCTTTCAGCTTGTTTCCTCGAAAGAAGAACAGGATGAGCTCGCCGGAATGTACCGGGCTGGGAACTTCGGCTACGGGAACGCGAAGAAGATGCTCCTCGAGAAAATCGATGAAACCTTCGGTCCCTACCGCGAGGAGCGAAAGCGGCTGGAAAAAGACACGGGCTTTGTGATGTCCGTCCTGGCCGAGGGCGGCGCGCGCGCGCGGGCCGAGGCGCAGGAGACGATGAAACTGGTTCGCGAGGCCGCGGGGCTCGGTCAGATGCCGGTCCCGGCGGCGGAGCTTTTGGGTTCGCGTTAGGCGATAAGGAAAAAGATGGCGACCGATTACAAGGAACTGCTCAACCTCCCGAAAACCTCCTTCCCCATGAAGGGGAACCTCCCCCAGCGCGAGCCCGAGATGCTCGCCTCGTGGGCGGAGGCGGGGCTGTACGAAAAGCTGCGCGCGGCCGCGGCCGATCGGGAAAAGTACATCCTCCACGACGGCCCCCCCTACGCCAACGGCCACATTCACATGGGGACCGTCCTCAACAAGATTTTAAAGGACATCATCGTCAAGGCGAAGCAGATGTCGGGCTTCAACGCGGTCTATGTTCCGGGCTGGGACTGCCACGGCCTGCCCATCGAGCATCAGGTGGACAAGGAGCTCGGCAAGCGGCGCTTCGAGATCGACGCCGCCGAGAAGCGGCGGATGTGCCGCGCCTACGCCGAGAAGTTCATCGACATCCAGCGCGAGGAGTTCAAGCGCCTGGGCGTGTTCGGCGACTGGGGCCGCCCCTATCTCACTATGAACTACGCCTACGAGGCGGACACCGTGCGCGAATTGGCGAGTTTCATGGAAAACGGCAACGTCTATCTCGGCCTGAAGCCCGTCCACTGGGCGCCTGGCCTCCGGACGGCGCTGGCCGAAGCCGAGGTGGAATACGAAGACGTCACGACGCAGAGCATCTACGTGCGTTTTCCGATCTCGGGCGATCAGGCCGGGGAGTGGGAAGAGAAAGTTCCCGAGCTGAAGGGCCACCTGAAAGGCCGGAATCCCTCGGTGCTCATCTGGACGACGACGCCCTGGACCCTCCCGGCGAATCTTGCGCTCGCTTTCAGCCCCGCGCTCGAATACGGCGTGTTCCAGCATGGCGATGAGGTTCTGATCTTCCACGAGTACTTCCTGCCGAAGCTGGCCGAGCTGTCCGGGAATGAAGCGGGTGCGTTCGAGAAGGTCGCCACCTTCTCCGGCGCTTCCCTCGAAGGGCTCCATGCGCGCCACGCCTGGATCGACCGCGACTCGCTCGTCGTCACGGCCACTTATGTCACGCTCGATCAGGGGACGGGCGTCGTCCACACGGCGCCGGGTCACGGGCGCGAGGACTACGAAACGGGCCTCAAACACGGCCTCGAGGTGTACAGTCCGGTGGGCGACGACGGGAAGTTCACCTCCGACGTCGAGCACTTCTCGGGCCAGTTCGTCTTCGATGCCGACCCGAAGATCATCGAACTCCTCCGCGAGAGGGGAAGGCTCTTCGCGGTCGAGGATTATCCCCATCCCTATCCCCACGACTGGCGGAGCCACCGGCCCACCATCTTCCGCGCGACGCCGCAGTGGTTCATCTCGATGGAGCACGGCGATTTGCGAAAAAAATCGCTCGATGAGATCCGCAAGGTGAAATGGGTCCCGCACTGGGGCGAGGAGCGCATCTACGGGATGATCGAAAACCGGCCCGACTGGTGTATCTCGCGCCAGCGCTCCTGGGGCGTCCCCATCGTGGCGTTCCACTGCGCGGGGTGCAGCCATGTTGTCGTCGACGGCGGGGTCGCCCGCCACGTCGCCGATCAGATGGAAGAGGCGGGGGCCGACATCTGGTTCGAGAAAGAGGCCGGGGAGCTTCTGCCCGCCGGCTTCGAGTGCCCTTCCTGCGGCGGGAAGGAATTCACGAAAGAGATGGACATCCTCGACGTCTGGTTCGACTCGGGGGTGAGCCAGGCCGCCGTCATGGAGAAAAACCCCGATCTCACCTGGCCCGCCGACATGTATCTCGAGGGCAGCGATCAGCACCGGGGCTGGTTCCACAGCTCCCTTCTGGCCGCCGTGGGCGTGCGGGGCGCAGCGCCCTACAAGGAAGTCCTCACACACGGCTACGTCGTGGACGGAAACGGCCGCAAGATGAGCAAGAGCATCGGCAACGCGATGGCCCCCGAGGAGGTCATCAAGAAGTACGGCGCCGAGGTGCTCCGTCTCTGGGTGGCGGGCGAGAACTACCGCGAGGACATTCGCATCTCGCAGGAGATCCTGACGCGGCTGGCCGAGGCCTACCGGCGGATTCGGAACACCTGCCGCTTCCTGCTCGGCAACCTGCACGATTACGAGGATTTCAACCCCGAGACCGATTCGGTGCCGCTCGCGGAGCGCCCCGAGATCGACCGACTCATCGTCAGCCGCCTCGAACGGCTCATCGAGCGCGTTCGGAAAGCCTACGACGACTACGAGTTCCACCTCGTCTATCACGCACTCAACAATTTCTGCGCGGTGGACCTGTCGGCCCTCTACCTCGATGTCCTCAAGGACCGCATCTACATCGCACTGCCCGATGGCGCGGATCGGATAGCGGGCATGACGACGATGCACGAGATTCTCGACGTTCTCCTCCGGCTGATGGCGCCCATCCTCACGTTCACGTCCGAGGAAGCCTACCGGCGGACCCCGATGGCGTACGGGGAGAGCGTTCATCTCGCGCCCATGCCCGAAGCGGACCCCGCGCGGCGGGACGACGCCCTGGAAGAAAAGTGGGAGCCGCTCCTCCAGGTTCGCGCGGAAGTCCTGAAAGCCTTGGAGGAAACCCGCCAGAAGCAGGAAGGCAAAGGGAAGGGGAGTTCCCTGAATTTTCAGGTGCGCGTGTTCGCGCCCGGAAAGATGCGCGAAAATCTCGCTCCGCTGGAGGGCCTGATGGAAGATGTCTTCATCGTCTCGGGCGCGAAGCTCGCCTCCGCCGGAGAAGCGCCCCCGAACGGCGCCTTCCGCAGCGAAGAGGTCGAAGGTCTCGCCGTGGAAGTGAGCGAGGCAAGCGGAGCGAAGTGCGCCATGTCCTGGAAAATCTCCGAGGACGTGGGTTCCGACCCGCGCTTTCCGGATCTCTCCGCCCGCTGCGCCCGCATCGCGGCCCAGAAGCTTTCGTGAAGAAAAAAACCTCGCTCCCGCTCTTCGTGAGCGTCTCGGTCCTGCTCGCCGTGGCGGACCAGATCGTCAAATGGATTCTGGTCTCGAACTTCAGGCTCGGCGAGAGCCTTGTCGTCATTCCCGGGTATTTCAACATCACCTATCTGCGGAACCGGGGCGGGGCGTTCAGCCTGCTCGCCGGGCTGCCGCCGGTTTGGGGGCGGGTGTTTTTCATCGTGGCGACGATCGGCGCCCTCGCTTTTGTTTTTTATCTCTACCGCTACAACCCGCCGGAAAACCGGTGGAGCCGCTTCAGCCTGTTCCTGATCTTCGGGGGAGGTCTGGGAAACCTGGTGGACCGGGCGACCACCGGCGAGGTGATCGATTTCCTCCTCCTCTACTACCGCGACTATTACTGGCCCGCGTTCAACCTGGCCGATTCGTGCATCAGCGTCGGGGTCGTTCTTCTGGCTATCGACATCTTCCGGGATTCCGGTGGGGATCCGGCCGGGGCCGACGAAGGTAAGAGCGGCTGAGGCCATGTTCTCTTTTCCCAGCGATCGGTCCGGGGGGGAGACGCCTTCCGTCGCTCCGGTCGTGGCGGCCAGGGGATATGCCCGCCATCATCTCAAAAATGCCTGCGCGTTCTGGGGCGCGCTGTTGTTTCTCTGTTTGCTGGCGGCGGGATTTTTCTACGCTGGAATGTGGAAAGGCTACGCGCCGGCAGGCTACACCGTTGTTCTGATGGTTTTCCTGGTATCGGCTTATATGGGCGGCCTCGCGCTGCTTGATTTGCTCGGCCAGCCCGTCTCCTTTGAGGGCCAGGTCGCGGGAAAGAGCGCTTCTCTTTTCCGGTTCAAACTCTTTTTTCTCGCGGATCGGCATTATCTTCGGATCGAGCGCGGGGGCGATCACCGGCCGCTGGCCTACGGAACGGGTCTCGAGATTCCCGAAGGGTGGTTCCGCGCGGGAAAGGGCTACCATGACATCCTCGCCGGGGGAGATAGCGTGCGCGGGACGGTCTACCGGCGGACGCGCCTCGTCGCCTCGCTGGTGAAGGTATAGGAAACGGCGTGAAAAGTTTGGAAAAGCGCATTCTCCTGACGTGCGAGGCCGGCGCGCCGCGGCTCGACGCCTTTCTTCACGAGAACATCGCCGATCTTTCCCGCGCGCGGCTTCAGGCGCTCATCCGCGAGGGCTGCGTTCAGCTGGCCGGAAGAACGGCCCGGAAAGTCAGCCAGAAAGTCTCGCCGGGGGCGAAGGTGGAGGTCCGCGTCCCCCCGCCGGAGCCGCATCGTCTCGACCCCGAGAACATCCCCCTCGATATCCGTTTTGAGGACGAGCATCTTCTCGTTGTGAACAAGCCGCCCGGCATGGTGGTTCACCCCGGCGCGGGGCGGCGCACGGGAACGCTTGTGGGGGCGCTCCTCCATCATTGCCGCGGCCAGCTTTCGGGTATCGGCGGGGTGGAGCGGCCCGGCATCGTCCACCGCCTCGACAAGGACACCTCGGGGCTCCTCCTCGTCGCGAAGTCGGACCTCGTGCACCGGCGGCTCTCGGAGGCGCTCAAGGCCCGCCGCATCCGGCGGCGCTACATGGCGCTGGTGAAGGGCGTCCCGGCGCTCGGGCGCGGGACGATCGACGCGCCCATCGGCCGCCATCCGACGCACCGGACGGCCATGGCGGTCGTGAAAAAAAACGGGCGGGAGGCCGTGACGCACTACCAGGTCCATGAAGTCCTGGAGGGGGCGGCCCTTTTGATCGTTCGCCTGGAGACGGGGAGGACGCATCAGATCAGGGTGCACCTCAACCATATCGGCCATCCGGTCATCGGCGATCCCCTCTACGGGGGCGGGCGGCTCCCCCGTCCCGGGAACCGGGTGCACGACACCCGCTTCGACAGCCTGATCCAGCGCCAGGCGCTCCACGCCTACCGCCTCGGGTTCGACCACACGGTGAGCGGCGAATCGATGGCGTATGAAGCCGAGCCGCCGCCGGATTTTCTGGACGCGCTGGAGAAGCTGCGGGAACGGGCGGCGGAAAACCTTCCGCAGCGCCCCCGAGGCTGAATCAGTCCCCCCGCCGGACCCCTTCTTGCCGTCCGCAATCCGGTGTGACATAAGGGCTTGGGAGCCCAAACTGCCTCCCGCCACCCGGGAAATTCCCTCCAGGCCGCCGCAAAGTGAATGATTCACGCCGGGCGGCCTGATATCGTCATAGGAGCGGATTCAGATGAGAGATGTGGTTATTTTGAGCAGCGTGCGGACCGCGGGCGGCGCGTTCGGCGGCTCGCTGAAGAGTCTGAGCGTGGTCGACCTCGGCGTTCACGCGGCGAAAGAGGCCATCCGCCGATCGGGCGTTCCGGCGGAGCATTTCGACGAAGTCATCATCGGAAACGGCTGGCAGGCGGGCGTGGGGCCCAACTCGGCCCGCCTCATCACCGTCGGCGCGGGCCTTCCGGTCGATGTTCCCGCCTTCACGGTGAACAAGCGGTGCGGCTCGAGCATCAAGGCGGCGGCGCTGGGGGCACAGGCCATCCGTGCCGGGGACGCCGACGTTGTCCTCGCGGGCGGGGCCGAGAGCACGACCAACGTGCCCTACATCCAGCAGGGCGCGCGGTGGGGTAACCGCTTCGGCCACGCCGAATTTTTGGACCTCATTTACAAGGACGGCTACATGTGCCCTCTGGCGGGCGAGCTCATGGGCGTTACGGCGGAGAATCTCGTCGAGCGATTCAACATCACGCGCGAGGAGCAGGACGAATTCGCGCTCGAGAGCCAGGAGAAGGCGCAGGCCGCGATCGAGGGCGGAAAGTTCGCCGATGAGACCGTCGCCGTCGAGATGAAGGATCGAAAAGGGAACGTCACGGTTTTCGATAAGGACGAGACGCCTCGCGCGGGGCTCTCGATGGAAAAGCTCGGCAAGCTCAAGCCCGTTTTTGACAAGCACGGCTCCGTCACCGCCGGGAACGCCTGCACCCAGGCCGACGCCGGCTCGGCGCTCATTCTCGCCTCGCGGGAAAAGGCGGACGAGCTGGGCCTGAAGCCCATCGCGATCCTGCGCGGATACGCCTCGACGGGCGTTGAGCCGAAGTACATGGGGCTGGGCCCCGTGACGGCGATTCCTGCGGCGCTCGAAAAGGCCGGGCTCGGTCTCGGCGACATGGATCTCATTGAGGTGAACGAGGCGTTCGCGTCCCAGATTATTGCGTGCGAGCGCGAGCTCAAGTGGGACAGGAACAAGCTGAATGTCCACGGCGGCGCGATCGCCCTCGGCCATCCCGTCGGCGCGACGGGCGGCAAGATCATCGCTACCTGCCTGAGCGCTCTCAAACAGCGCGGCGAAGAGCTCGGCGTCGTGAGCGCCTGCATCGGCGGCGGGCAGGGCGTGGCTGTCGTGGTGCAGCGGGTGGACTCGTAACGGTTTTATCTTTCGGAGGCGGAGATGGAATTCAACAAGGCGATGGTGGTGGGCGCCGGGACGATGGGCGCGGGCATCGCCCAGCTTTTCGCGCAGAGCGGCATCCCGGTCACCCTGACGGACCAGACGGAAGAAATTGTGACGAAGGCTGTTGCGGGTCTTGAGAAGCGCCTCGCGAGGCGCGTGGATCAGGGAAAGATGAGCGCCGGGGACAAGGACGCCATCATCGGGCGCATCGCCCGCGGAACCGGATACGGCGCGGCGTCCGATGTGGATGTTGTCGTCGAGGCGATCTTCGAGGACATGGCGATCAAGAAAAAAATCCTCGCCGCGCTCGACGAGACCGCGCCCGAGCATGCGATCTTCGCCTCGAACACGACCTCTCTTTCCATCAGCGAGATGGCGGCCGCCACCTCCCGGCCGGAGAAGGTGGTGGGGATGCACTTCTTCAACCCGCCGGTGGTGATGAAGCTCGTCGAGATCATGCCGGGGATCGGGACGGCCCCCGAAACCGTGGAGGCGATCGCCGGGTTGGCGAAAAAACTGGGCAAGCAGCCCGTCCATGCCCGTTTCGACAGCCCCGCCGGAATCGGGAGCCGGGTGCTGGCCGGAACGCTGAACGAGGCGGTGGAGGTATTCGCGCAGGGGCTGGCATCGGCCGAAGACATCGACGCCGCCATGAAGCTCGGCTGCGGCATGCCGATGGGGCCGCTCGAGCTGATCGACCTCATCGGGGTGGACATTCACCTCGCCAAGACCGAAACCCTCTACCGGGAACTGGGCGACCAGCGCTACCGCCCGAATTTTCTCCTGAAGAAAATGATGCGTGCCGGCCATCTGGGCCGGAAGAGCGGGCGCGGCTTCTACACCTACGAAGACTGATCCGGAGCGCGCCGGAAGGCCGGAGAACGATGGATTTCGAGCTGAACGACGCCCAGCGCCTGTTGAAGGATATGGCGGCCGAGTTCGCCGCGCGGCGGATCGCCCCCGTGGCGCGCCAGAATGATATCGACGAGCGCTTTCCCGGCGACATCGTGAAGGAGATGGGCGACCTCGGTTTTTACGGGGGGGTGATTCCCGAGGCTTACGGCGGCGCGGGGATGGACTACATCGCCTACGCCGTCCTGATGGAAGAGATCAGCAAGGTCTGCAGCTCGGTGCGGACGGTTCTCTCCGTCCAGATGTCTCTCGTGGCTTCGACGATTCTCAAATGCGGATCGGAGGAGCAGAAGAAAAAATACCTGCCCCGGCTCTGCACAACCGAGTGGCTCGGCTGCTTTGGCCTGACCGAACCCGACGTCGGCTCCGACGTGCAGCACCTCAAGACTTTCGCGGAAAAAACATCAAACGGCTGGAAGATCGACGGCCGGAAAATCTGGATCAGCAACGGCGGGGTCGCCCAGCTCGCCCTCATCATCGCGCAGACCGACCGGAAAGATTCGCGAAAGATGGCGGCGTTTCTGGTCGAGACCGGCACAGCGGGTTTCACCGCCAAGGACATGCACGGGAAGCTGGGCCTTCGGAGCTCGAACACGGCCGAACTGTATCTGGACGGCGTCGAGGTTCCGGACGACGCCCTGATGGGCGGGGTGGGGGACGGCTTCAAGGTGGCCATGACCGCGCTGGACAATGGCCGCTATTCCGTCGCCGCCGGATGCGTGGGCATCGCGCAGGGCTCGCTCGAGGCGTCGGTCGCCTACGCCAAGGAGCGGCACACCTTCGGCAAGCCGATCGCGGCGCACCAGCTGGTGCAGGAGATCATCGCGCGGATGGTGGTGGACATCGAATCCAGCCGTCTGCTCATCTACCGCGCGGGCGAGCTGAAAAATGCCGGAAAGCCGAACACGAAAGAAACATGCATCGCCAAGTATATGGCCAGCGAAACGGCGGTCCGGTGCGCGAACGATGCCATCCAGATTCACGGCGGGATGGGATACAGCAATGAATACCCGGTCGAGCGCTTCATGCGCGACGCCCGCGTGGCGACGATCTACGAAGGCACCAGCCAGATTCAAAAGCTCATCATCGCGGGGTTCGAGACGGGAATCCGGGCCTTCGGCTGAGGGCGGGAGAATTCGAACCCGGTGAAATTGACGTAAATAATTGAATATTATTTTGTTATATCAGAAATTTTTCGGCCGGACCCTGCTCTATGGTTTGCTCCGTATCGCGTGTTGTAATTCATCGCGGGACGCGGTAAGTCTCGGTCCAACGCGCCCGTTTTCAACTCAATTCCGGTATCGAGGTGAACCATGTCGGAGCCCAGCGGTTCGCTCCTTCGTACGTCTCTATATGACGTTCACGTGGAGGCCGGGGCCAAAATGGTTCCGTTTGCCGGTTATGAGATGCCGGTCCAGTACGCGGGCGTGATCGACGAGCACAACGCTGTCCGGGGTGCGGCGGGGTTGTTCGACGTCAGTCACATGGGCGAATTCGAAGCCGAGGGACCGGGAGCGGGGGCGTTTTTCCACCGCCTTTTCACGAACAACGTCAAGAAACTCGGCGAGGGCGTCGTGCTTTACACCGCGATGTGCCGGGAAGAAGGCGGGATTGTGGACGACCTCACCGTTTACCGGCTGGGGACGGAACGCTACATGGCGGTGGTGAACGCGGCGAATATCGAGAAGGATTGGGAATGGATGTCCTCCCACAAAGAGGGGGGGGACTTGAATTTCCGGAACGTGAGCGGGGAGACGGGGCTTCTCGCGCTTCAGGGGCCTCGCTCCGAGGAAATTCTCTCGGCTGTGATTTCCGGAGGAGGGGAGCTCGGGGCCATTACGTACTATACGGCCGCGATGCGAAACCCCGCCGGGTGCGAGGTGCTTGTCTCGCGGACCGGCTATACGGGCGAGGACGGTTTTGAGCTCTACTGCGCCGCCGGGGACGCCCCCCATCTCTGGCGGGAGCTGATGGCCGCCGGCGCCTCGAAGGGTCTCAAGCCGTGCGGTCTCGGGGCGCGCGACACCCTCCGGACCGAGATGAAGTTCGCCCTGTACGGAAACGATATCGACGAGACGACGAACCCGCTGGAATCCGGGCTCGGCTGGGTGGTGAAGTTCAAGGCCGGGGATTTCATCGGGCGGGATGCCCTGATGGCCCTCCGGGAGAAGGGGCTTTCCCGGAAGCTGGTCGGGTTCGAGATGGTCGACCGGGGCATTCCGCGCCACGGGGCTCCGATCCTCATCGATGGGAAGCCGGGCGGCGTCGTGACGAGCGGGACAATGAGTCCCTCGCTTGGCAAAGCCATCGGTATCGGCTACGTTCCAATTTCCCATTCGAAAGAGGGAAGTCATATCGAAGTGGACATTCGCGGAAAGGCCCGGGCCGCCAAAGTCGTCAAAACCCCTTTCTACCGGAAGGGAGAAGATTGAACGCGGAGCATGGGGCGCCCGAGTCCGTGACATGAAAAATGGATTTGAATGAGACTGGTTTCGGCAATCTTTGTGGGAGGTGAAACGGACCATGGAATATCCTGCAGGGCTCAAGTATTCGCGCGAGCATGAGTGGGTCAAACTGGAAGGCAGCGTCGCATTGGTCGGCATCACGGACTTTGCCCAGTCGGAGCTCGGCGATGTGGTGTACGTGGAGCTTCCCGAGGCGGGCGCGGAGGTAGAGGCCAACAACACCTTCGGTGTGGTGGAATCGGTGAAAGCGGTATCGGACCTATACGCCCCGGTTTCGGGTACGGTGGCCGAAGTAAACCAGCAGCTCAACGATGAGCCGGAGCTGGTGAACAGTGACCCGTTTGAAGACGGCTGGATGCTCCGGATCGAGATGAGCGATGCGTCCGAAGTGGATGGCCTGCTGGACGCGGATGAGTACAAGGCGTTTGTCGAGGAAGAGAGCGCCTGATTCTCCCGTCATCATTCAACATCATTCATCCATATCGAAGCTCCTGTAGCTGAAGCGGTGGGGCACGCTCGCCTTTCTTGATAGTCGGCGGCGGCTTCAGCGGATGGAAAATGGCCGGTATGAGCTTGAGGCATGGCCGCTCCGACTGAGGATTTTTGATCATGGCCGAATCGCGACCTACACTGTCTGACCTGGAAAACAGGGAAGAGTTTATCCGCCGCCATATCGGCCCGAGCGATGCCGATATCGGAACCATGCTGGGGACCATCGGCCTGAGATCCCTGGATGAGCTGATCGAGCGTACGGTTCCTTCTTCCATCGTCTCCAAATCTGCCCTGACCATCGGCGGAGCCCGGACCGAGCAGGAAGTGCTCGCCCGGCTCAGGGCGATCGCCTCCCGGAACAACATCTTCCGCTCCATGATTGGCATGGGCTATTCCGATTGCCATGTGCCGGCGGTGATTCTGCGGAACATTCTGGAGAATCCCGGGTGGTACACGGCCTATACGCCGTATCAGCCCGAAATATCCCAGGGCCGGCTCGAGGCGTTGCTGAATTTCCAGACCATGGTGATGGACCTGACGGGGATGGCGATCACCAATGCCTCCCTGCTGGACGAGGCCACGGCGGCGGCCGAGGCGATGACGATGTGCTACTCGATCGGAGGGCGCAGGAACCACCGGTTTTTCGTCTCGAAAAATTGCCATCCCCAGACGATCGAGGTTTTGAAAACGCGGGCCGCGCCGATTGGGATCGAAGTCGTCACCGGCGATCACCGAGAGAATCCCCTGGAGGAAGATCCGTTTGCCCTGATCGTCCAGTATCCCGCGACAACAGGCGAACTGTTCGACTACGAAGAATTGGTCAATCAGGCGCACGCGAAGGGCGCGCTGGTGATCGTCGCGGCTGACCTCATGAGCTTGACGCTTCTCAAGCCGCCTGGTGAGTTCGGCGCCGATGTCGTGGTCGGCAACTCGCAGCGCTTCGGCGTGCCGATGGGCCTCGGCGGGCCGCACGCGGCTTTCTTCGCCACCCGGGAGGAATACAAGCGGGTGATACCCGGCCGCCTCGTGGGCGTGTCCGTGGACGCGAGCGGGAAGCCCGCCCTCCGGCTGGCGCTTCAGACGCGTGAGCAGCACATCCGCCGCGAAAAGGCGACGAGCAACATCTGCACCTCGCAGGTTCTCCTCGCGGTCATGGCGGGCATGTACGCGGTCTATCACGGACCCGAGGGCTTAAAGCGAATCGGCCAGCGGATTCACCGCCTGACGTGCATCCTGGCCGAGGGGCTCAAAAATCTGGGCTGTGATGTTCAGACGGAGGTTTTTTTCGACACGATCACGGTCTCGGCGGGTGCGGGCTCCGCAGCCGGGGTTCTTCGCCGGGCGGCGGAGCGGGGGATCAACCTCCGTCCCGTGGACGCTGACCGGGTCGGCATCTCGCTGGACGAGACCACCCGGCGCGAAGATCTCGCCGACGTGTGTGCGGCGTTCACGGGCGGCGCTAAAGCCGGGCTCGCGGTCGAGTCATTGGAAAGCGACACTCCGGAGGTCTTCCCCGAAAAGCTCCGGCGGACGTCCAGCTATCTCACGCACCCAGAGTTCAACTCCAACCAGGCGGAGCACGAGATGCTCCGCTATCTGTTCCGGCTTCAGGAAAAAGACATCGCGCTCACACGGTCGATGATCCCGCTGGGGTCGTGCACGATGAAGCTGAACGCGACGACCGAGATGATCCCCATCACCTGGAGCGAGTTCGCGAACGTGCATCCCTTCGCTCCGGCCGGTCAGCTCGAGGGCTACCAGCAGATGATGGACGAGGTGAAGGAGATGCTGGCGGAGATCGGCGGCTTCGACGGCGTCTCCCTCCAGCCGAATTCGGGTGCGCAGGGCGAGTACACGGGTCTCCTTGTCATCCGGGAGTATCACGAGAGCCGGGGGGAGGCGGGCAGGAACGTCTGCCTGATCCCCAGCTCGGCGCACGGGACGAACCCCGCCAGCGCGGCGATGTCGGGCTGGGATGTGGTCGTCGTCGCCTGCGACGGAGACGGGAACGTCGATCTGAACGACCTTCGCCAGAAGGCCGAGAACCACGTGGACCATCTCGCCGCCCTGATGATCACCTATCCCTCGACGCACGGTGTCTTTGAAGAGAGCATCACCGAGATCTGTCAGATCGTGCACCGGTGCGGCGGGCAGGTGTACATGGACGGCGCGAACCTGAACGCCCTGGTCGGCATCTGCCGCCCGGGCGAATTCGGCCCCGACGTGATTCACATCAACCTGCACAAGACCTTCTGCATCCCGCATGGCGGCGGCGGCCCGGGCGCGGGCCCCATCTGCGTGGGCAAGCACCTCTCGCCCTTCCTGCCGGGGCACCCTGTCGTCCCCGAGTCGGGCCCGCCGACGGGGATAACCGCCGTATCCGCCGCCCCCTGGGGGAACGCGGCGGTGCTTCCGATATCGTGGTGCTACATCTCGATGATGGGCGGCGAGGGTCTGGTCAAGGCCAGCCAGGTGGCCATCCTGAGCGCGAACTACATCGCCAGGCGGCTCGCGCCCTATTTCGACGTTCTCTACACCGGACGAAACGGCATGGTGGCGCACGAGTGCATCTGCGACTTGAGGCCGCTGAAGGATGACTCCGGCGTCACGGCGGAGGACGTGGCCAAGCGGCTCATGGACTACGGTTTCCACGCGCCGACGATGTCTTTTCCGGTGGCGGGGACGCTCATGATCGAGCCGACCGAGAGCGAGTCCAAGGAAGAGCTGGACCGGTTTTGCGACGCCATGATCGCCATCCGCGAGGAAATCCGCGAGATCGAAAAGGGGAAGTACGAGAAAGACAGCAACGTCCTCAAGAACGCGCCGCACACGATGGACGACATCGCCTCGGCCGAGTGGCCGCACGCCTATTCGCGGGAAAAAGCGGTGTTCCCGCTCCCCTGGGTGCGGGCGCACAAGTATTGGCCGCCCGTGAAGCGCATCGACAATCCCTACGGCGACAAGAACCTGATCTGCTCCTGCCAGCCCATCGAGAGCTACGCCTAGCGGGTGTGTCGGGGCAGGGTTCCTCCTCCCGCCAATGGAGTCCATCGTGGCCCGATACATCGACACGGGAGCGCGTACGGCGGCCTGGAACATGGCCGTCGATGAGCTGCTCCTCGAAGCGTGCCGCGTGCATCTCTCCTCGGGAACGCCACCGGAAAACGCGCCGCTCACCCTCCGCGTGTACGGGTGGTCGCCCCCCGCGCTCACGCTCGGGCGCAACCAAAAGGCCGAGCGGGATGTTTTCGTGGACCGGCTCCCGGAGGAGGGGATGGACCTGTGCCGGAGGCTCACGGGCGGCCGGGCCGTCCTGCACGATCGGGAGATCACCTATTCGGTGACGGGGCCCGAGGCGCTTCTGGGCGATTCAATCGAAGAGAGCTACCGGCGGATCAGCGCCGGGCTCGCCGGGGGGCTCCGTCGTCTGGGAGCGCCGGTCACGTTCGCCCCGCCGAGCGGGCGGGCCTACGCCTCGCAGGCGTCGTGTTTCGCGACGACTTCGGTTTGGGAGCTCTCCATCGCCGGGCGCAAGGTGGCCGGGAGCGCCCAGTGCCGGGAGGGGGGGGCCGTCCTCCAGCACGGAAGCATCCTCCTTCATTCCCCGGAGGCCAGGCTGGCCTGGCTCCTCCGCGGTCGGAAGGCCGGGGTGAACGGGGCGCATCCGGGCCCGGATGCGCCCGATCACGCGATTGGCCTTTGCGAGGTGCTGGGGCGGGAGGTCACGTTCGGCGAGGCGGCGCAGGCGCTTCGGGAGGGGATGGCGGAGGCGCTCGATACCGCCTTTCAGGACGAACCGCTCGGAAAAGAGGAACGCGGACGGGCGGAAGAACTGGCCCGGGAGCGCTACGGGAATCCAGCCTGGACGCTCGCCCGATGAGGGCAATGGTTGTTTGACACTTCGAGCCAAGTGGGCCTATCGTCTGTTCGTACGCGGGCGTAATTCAGCGGTAGAATGCCAGCTTCCCAAGCTGGACGTCGTGGGTTCGAGTCCCATCGCCCGCTCCATACAGTGTCAATTTCCCGCAGCCCCCGGCGCGGGGATTTTTCTTCTCGCGCGGGTGGCCGGCGAAACAGGATCGAATGTCAGCAGACTCTTTTTCTCCCGATATTTCCGAAAATTCCCGGGTAGTGGACCTCCACCTGCACTCGAATGTCTCGGACGGCTCCGATCCGCCCCGGCGCGTCGTGGAGCGGGCGAAGCAGGCGGGGCTCCGCGTGATCTCGCTGACCGACCACGACACGGTGGACGGTCTGGACGAAGCCCGGAGCGAGGCCGAACGCCTGGGCCTGGAGTTTGTGAACGGGATCGAGCTCTCGTCCGTGCATGAGGGCCATCTCGTTCATATCCTGGGGCATTTTATCCGCCCCGAGGCGCGGGCGCTGGCCGGCCAAATCGCCCGGTACCGGGAAAGCCGCAAGGTTCGGATGGATCAGACCATCGAGCGCCTGGGGGAGATGGGGCTTGCCGTCGAGGCGGAGGATTTCTACCGGCAATTCGATGGGGCCGGGAGCATCGGGCGGGGGCAGCTGTCGGCCTATATGCTGGAAAAAAATCTCGTGAACACGCGGGAGGAGGCCTTTCGCCGGTACATCGGGGAGGACGGCCCCGCCTACGTGGAGCTCGATATGGTCTCGCCGGTCAGGGTGGTGGAGATCATCGCTGAATCCGGCGGCGTGGCCACCATGGCGCATCCAAACCTCAGCAACGCGGATGAAATCATCCCGGGGCTGGCGGAAGCCGGGCTTGCCGGAATCGAGGTGGACCATCCCTCTCAGTCGGGCGAGGTCCGGCAGCATTACCGCCTCCTCGCCGCGCATCACGGTCTGGTGGAAATGGGCGGGTCGGATTGCCATGGCATGCGCATCGGCGCCGAGCGGATGGGGCAGTTCAGCCAGCCGCTGAGCGTGTTTTCGGCGCTCCGCGAGCGGGCGCGGCCGGAGGCGGATCCGCCCCGTTAGCGGCGGTTTCTCCCGGAGGGGTGCGGATGGCCTCCAAATTGGGTATGTTTAGTCTTATCCGATTCTGCCGCCGCTGGGGGGCGTCCTGCGGCGCGGGCGGGAGAATAATCGGGTGCCGGGCTGATCGAGTGTTTGAGAGGTGTTGAGATGCGTTTGCAAAAAGAGATGATCGAGCGGATATCGGCGAAGGTCGTCGATCGTCTGGTCAGGCGCGAGATTATCACGTGTCTGGGTAGCGAGGAGGCGCTTTGCACGAGAATTGCGCATATCATCGAAGAAGATCTCCTGGTGGAAGATCGTTTGAACGAGGAAGTGAAGGATATCCTTCGCAGTCACCAGGATGAGATGGATAAGGACAACGTCGACTACAGCCGGATGTTCACGATGGTGAAGACCAAGCTGGCGCGGGAGCGGAATCTGGTCCTGTAACGCCGGCGCGGGTTGGCTGTCCGTCTAAGGAGGATGTTGCGGTGCGAATCAACCGCGAGAAGATCAATCACCTTTCCAATATCATCGTCAAGGATATGGAAGACTCCGAAGATGTTTCGGTTCAGACCGACTCCACGGATGTCCGGATCAACGTCGTTCGGGCGATCACGAACGAACTGACGATCGACGATGAGATCGACGAGGAAGTCCGCCGGGTTCTGAGCACTTACTCCAGTAAGCTCCTCGAGGGAACCCGGGAGTGGGAGATTCTCTACAACAAACACTATGAGCAGGAATCGAAGCGCCGCGGCGTATGAGCGGCCGCTGTCGTTCCGGCATGGAGTGACCGTCTGACGCCGGAGAAGGAGCGAGATTGTTTCGCGTCGGTCTCACGGGCGGAATCGCCAGCGGCAAGAGCACGGTGGGGCGGTTGCTCGTTCAAGGCGGCATCCCCGTAATCGATTCCGATCAAATATCACGCGATCTGGTGGCGCCGGGTTCAGAGGCGCTCGCGGCCATTGTCCGGAAGATGGGTCCTGAAATTCTGACCGCCGACGGAAGTCTGGACCGGGCGCGGCTGGGGCAAATGGTATTTTCCGACGAAACCAAGCGGCGCGCGCTGGAAGAAATTCTCCATCCGATGATTCAGGCCGAACAGGATCGATGGCTGGCCGGGCTCGAAGCGAAGGGCGATGCGCCCGTGGCGGTCGTGGACGCCGCGCTGATGATTGAATCGGGAGGCTGGAAGCGTTTCGACCTGATCGTCGTGGTGGACTGCGATGAAGATCAGCAGGTGGAGCGGCTCCGGCTGCGAAACGGCCTGGACGCTCCGGCGGCTCTGGAGCGTGTGAAGGCCCAGATGCCCCTTTCCGAAAAGGTGAAATTCGCCGGCCGGGTTGTCAATAACCGGGGCAGCCTCCAGGAGTTGGAGGGTCAGGTGGCGGAATTGGCCCTGTGGCTGCGAAAAAAGGGCGAGGAAAAAAGTTCCGGAAAGGATTGACAAAACATTCCGCTGGTCTTAAAGTGACTTATGGCCCGGTTGTATCGATTCCTTTCAGCGTTTCGCCCACTTTTCCGGAAGCCACATACCAAATTCAGTTGACATGATTTGGCGCAAGACCGGGTGAGAAGTATTCGCTGGTGTGGCACGTCTCGTCGATATTGGAACATTTTCACTGCTCGAATAGCGAATCCTTGGACATAATCACATCCCGCAAACTTACATTGACGAAGAATTGAGCCTAAACGAAAGAGCGTCGTCTGGAATCATTGGAATGCCGCCCAGTTTTTACAACGAATGAAACCCGTGAAGAATTCACGAATTATCGGTTATTCGCCGCTTGAGGCCATCGGAAAAGGCCTCCCTGCTGCGGGTGTGGCAATGGCGGCGCCAGTCCCGGCGCTGTCCCACATCACGGGCGGCGAAGATATGCCCACCAGGTAAGGAGAAGGAAGGAATGCCTGTAGCCACGAAAGAACGCGACCTGAATCTTGCTGAGCTGAAAAAGAAAACGATCACCGAGCTGAACGAAATCCTCAAAGAGTTCAAGATTGAAGGCACCAGTGGTCTTCGCAAACAGGATTTGATTTACAAAATCCTCGAGTCACAAACGGGGAAGGACCGCGATGGTGTGATCTACGGCGAAGGTGTGCTCGAAATTCTTCCCGACGGATTCGGTTTCCTGCGTTCGACGGCTTATAACTATCTTCCCGGTCCCGACGATATTTACGTTTCTCCCAGCCAGATTCGACGCTTCGACCTCAGGACGGGCGATACGATCAGCGGCCAGATACGCCAGCCCAAGGAAGGCGAGCGCTATTTCGCCCTCCTGAAAGTCGAGCAAATCAATTATGAACCCCCAGAGGCCAGCAAGGACAAGGTCCTCTTCGACAATCTGACCCCGCTCTATCCAGACCGGCGCATCAACCTCGAGACCTCAAACAAAGATTTCAGCATGCGCGTCCTGGACTTGATGACCCCGATCGGTTTCGGGCAGCGCGGGCTGATCGTGGCCGCGCCCCGTACCGGTAAGACCATGCTTCTTCAATCCATCGCCAAGAGCGTCGCGACGAACTTTCCGGATGCACATCTCATCGTCCTGCTCATCGACGAGCGGCCCGAGGAGGTGACGGACATGCAGCGTTCGGTCCGGGGCGAGGTGGTCAGTTCGACTTTCGACGAGCCCGCCACGCGTCACGTGCAGGTGGCCGATATGGTTCTGGAAAAAGCCAAGCGCCTCGTGGAGCATAAAAAAGACGTCATCATCCTCCTGGACTCGATCACGCGTCTGGCGCGTGCGCATAACACCATCATCTCCCCGAGCGGGAAGGTGCTATCGGGCGGCGTGGACTCCAACGCCCTCCAGCGGCCCAAGCGGTTCTTCGGCGCCGCCAGAAATCTCGAAGAAGGCGGCAGCCTCACCATCCTGGCCACCGCTCTCGTTGAGACCGGCAGCCGGATGGACGATGTCATCTTCGAAGAGTTCAAGGGCACCGGCAACATGGAGATCAACCTCGACCGCAAGCTCTCCGACAAGCGTGTTTTCCCCTCGATCGACATCAACCGGTCGGGAACACGGAAAGAGGAACTCCTGCTTTCCGAGGCGGAGATCAACCGCATCTGGGTGCTCCGAAAGGTCTTGCAGCCCCTTGGCGTTGTCGATTCGATGGAACTGCTGCTGGAGAAGGTCAAGGAAACAGAGACCAACGAGGATTTTCTCGCTTCGATGAACGCCTAGCGGGGAGCGGGGGCCGGTGCGCGCCGGTTCGTCCCCTGAATTCCTGTAAATTTAGGGAATTTATCCCCTTCCGCCTTTGGGTGGACAAGGGGGGGTACATTCTGTATAAAAACGCCTCTCGCGCGGAGTCGGGCGCTGGGACTGTATGCCAAGCGAAGAAGAGGCGAAAAGATTTTTTAATGAGGAGTGAAGTCCGGTGAAGGCGGAAGTTCATCCCGAGTTGAAAGAAGTGAAGGTCACGTGCAGCGGCTGCAGCACCGAGTTTGTCATGCACTCGACGGCGCAGGACTATCGCATCGAGGTATGCTCGAGCTGCCATCCGTTCTACACCGGAAAACAGTCCCGGATCATCGACACCGAAGGCCGCGTCGAGAAGTTCGTCAAGAAATTCCAGGGCAAGGAAGCGCGCGTATCCAAACGCAAGAGAAAGATAGCGTCTCGCGAGGCCGACGAGACCGCCCGGATCGAGCGGGAGGCTAAGCAGGCCGCCGAAGACAAAAAGGCCCGCGAGGAAGCCCGGGAGCGGCGCAAGGAAGAACAGGCCGCCCGAAGGGCCGCCCAGGAAGCCAAAGCCGCCCAGGAAGCACCCAAAGAAGAAGAGCAGGCCGCCCCTCCGTCAGAGGCGAAACCAGCAGTCGCGGAATCCGGAGAGTCGGAAGCGGAAGCAACCCCCGAGGCCCCCGAGCAGTCCTGATTTTTTCCTTCGAATTGAGGCCGTCCCGTAGCGCTTCGCTTCCTCAGCGCTGATAACTTTCCCGCGCCCTGTGGGGGAGGGAACCTCATCCAACATGTTTGAAAAACTCGATCAGATCATCGAAAAACACAAGCACCTCGAAGAGCGTCTTTCTGATCCCGCTCTTGTGAAGGACCGCAAGAAATTCGAGTCCACGGCCCGCGAGCACAAAGAGCTTTCGCGAATCGTCGAAGTGTACGGCGAACTGCGATCCTGCCTAGAGGCGCTCGAGGACGCGCGTGCGCTTCTGGACGACGCCGATCCCGAGATGCGCAATCTCGCGAAGGCCGAAATCGAAGAGCACGAGCCCCGGCTCGAGGAAATCACGCTGCGTCTCCGCAAGCTGATGCTCCCCAAGGATCCGAACGACGATAAAAACGTCATCATCGAAGTCCGGGCCGGAACCGGCGGCGACGAGGCCGCCCTTTTTGCGACCGATCTGTACAGGATGTATTCGCGCTACGCCGAGAATCGGGGTTGGGGTGTCGAAGAGCTCTACCGGAACGAAAACAACCTGGGCGGCGTGAAAGAGGTGGCCGCCCTGATCAAGGGGGCGGGCGCATACAGCCAGTTGAAATTCGAGAGCGGAACACACCGCGTGCAGCGGGTTCCCGTGACCGAAAGCCAAGGGCGCATCCACACCTCGGCGGCCACCGTGGCCATCCTCCCCGAGGCGGAAGAAGTCGAAGTGGACATGGACGAGAACGAGCTTCGGATCGACGTGTACCGCTCGTCGGGTCCGGGGGGGCAGAGCGTGAACACCACCGACTCCGCCGTCCGCATCACCCATGTGCCGACGGGTCTCGTCGTGACCTGCCAGGATGAGAAAAGCCAGCACAAAAACCGGGCCAAGGCGATGAAGATTCTCGCGTCGCACCTGCTCGATATGGAGACCCGCAAGCAGAACGAAGAGCGCTCTGCCCAACGCAAGAGCCTGATCGGCTCCGGCGACCGCAGCGACCGCATCCGCACCTACAACTTTCCGCAGGATCGGGTGACCGACCACCGTATCGGACATTCGCAGCACGGCCTGGAGGGTTTCCTGCAGGGCGAGATCGCCGAGATGGTTCAGCGGGTCATCGAAACCCGCGAGGCCGAGCGGCTCGCCGAGTTCGAGGGGAGCGGAGAGTCAGAGGAGTCCGCCGAATGAGCGCCGTGCCGCTTGAGAAAAAGTGCTGGCCTGCCGGCTCTCTGGGCGAGAAGCTTGATGAGTTGAAGCGCCGGGTTTCCGCCGCCGGCATCGAAAACCCCGCCACCGACGCGGCGGCGATTTTGTGCCGGGCGCTCGGTTGGGATCGCGCCCGCCTCCACACGCACCCGGAAGATGTCCTCCCCGGCGAGGCCGCGTCGCGCGTGGCCGAGGCCGCCTCCCGGCGGGAGAAGAGAGAGCCGCTGGCCTACATTCTGGGGGAGCGCGAGTTCTGGTCCCTCCCGTTCCGGGTTGCCCCCGGGAGCCTGATCCCGAGGCCGGAGACCGAGCTCATCGTCGAGCGCGCGGTGGCCCTTCTGCGGGAGTATGACGCGCCGCGCATCCTCGACTTGGGGACGGGAAGCGGGGCCATCGCCGTAGCGTTCGCGAAAGAGGTGCCGGGGGCGCGTGTGGTGGCGACGGATATGAGCGAAAAAACGCTTCGGCTGGCCCAAGACAACGCGGCCGCCAACGGGGTGGCGGGGCGGATCGCATTTCACCGGGCGGACTGGCTCGACGGCCTGCCCGGGGGAGAGCCCTTTGACGCTGTTGTTTCGAATCCGCCTTATGTTCCTTCGGGGGCGATCGAATCGCTCATGCCGGAAGTGTCGCGCCATGAGCCCCGAGAGGCGCTGGACGGCGGGCCGGACGGAATGAACTGTCTCCGGAGGATCGTCTGCGGGGCGCCCGGGTGGCTCCGAAGCGGAGGCGTCCTCCTGCTGGAGATGGACCCGGATCAAATTTCCCGGTGCGCGGTGGAGGTGCGCCTCACGCGCGCGTTTCGCGAGCCGGAAGTCCGGCAGGATCTCGCCGGCCGGGATCGCGTCCTCGAAGCGGTGAAGGCCTGAAGCGTGGATCAATTCTGCATACGCGGCGGAAAGCCGCTCCGCGGGGAAGTCGAGGTGGCGGGCTCGAAGAACGCGACCCTTCCCATTCTCGCGGCCTCTCTTCTGGCCGAGGGGCCCTGCCGCATCAGCCGGGTGCCCTGCCTGCGCGACACGGAAACTTTCCTGAACCTTCTGACGGAATTCGGGCTTCGCTGCGAAAAAAAAGGCGCAGGCGTTGTTGAGATCGACACATCGGGCGCGCGTACCGGAACCGCCCCCTACGACCTGGTGCGGACCATGCGGGCATCGGTCATGGTGTTGGGCCCGCTGCTCGCGCGCTTCGGGCACGTCCGGGTCTCCCTGCCCGGCGGGTGTGCTATCGGCGCGCGGCCCATCGATCAACACTTAAAGGCGCTGGAGCTCATGGGGGCCGAAATCGAGCTCAAGGAGGGCTATGTCAACGTCCGTGCCGACCGCCTTCGCGGCGTGCGCATCTTGTTCGATATGATCACGGTGACGGGGACGAAAAATCTCCTGATGGCGGCGGCGCTGGCCGACGGGATCACGGTTCTCGAAAACGCCGCCCAGGAGCCCGAAGTCGTCGCCCTCGCCGAGCTGTTGAACGGGATGGGCGCGCGGATTCAGGGGGCCGGAACGCCGGTCGTCATGATCGAGGGGGTGGAGCGGCTCTCGGGATTCGAGGTCGAAGTCCCGCCCGACCGGATCGAGACGGGAACCTTCATGATCGGCGCCGCCATCACGGGGGGCGATGTCACGGCCCGGCGATGCGAGCCGGATCATGTCCGCTCCCTCACGCTGCGCCTTCGGGAGGCGGGGCTGGAAGTCACCGAGGGGAACGATTGGGTCCGGGTGAAAAACGGCGGGGGCGTCCGCCCGGTCAGTATCAAGACGGCCGCCTACCCGGGCTTTCCGACAGACCTTCAGGCGCAGTTCATGGCGCTGATGACGCTGGCGGAGGGCGCCTGCGCCATCACCGAGACGATCTTCGAGAACCGCTTCATGCACGCGGCCGAGTTGATCCGGATGGGCGCGTGTATCAACATCGACGGGCGAACGGCCCACGTCGAGGGGGTTCCCTCGCTCAAGGGCGCGACCGTCATGGCGACGGATTTGCGGGCGAGCGCCTCGCTGGTGCTCGCGGGCCTGGCGGCCGAAGGGGAAACCGTGCTCCGCCGGATCTACCACATTGACCGGGGCTATGAGCGCATCGAGGAGCGCCTGCGGACGCTCGGGGCGGACATCGAACGGGTGGCGGAATCATGACCGCGGCAAAAAAGACGGCGAACGGCCTCACGCTGGCCCTCCCGAAGGGGCGGATATTCACGACAGCGATCGAGCGCCTGATGGAGGCGGAGCTTTTGTCCCGGGCCATCTCGGACAAGTCCCGCACCCTCATCCACATCGACAAGGGGACGGGCGTGCGAACCCTGATCCTCCGCAACACCGACGTGCCGACCTACGTTGAGCGCGGCGCGGCGGATCTCGGCGTCATCGGAAAAGACGTCCTTCTCGAGCAGGGGCGGGAGGTTTACGAGCCGGTGGACCTTCACTTCGCGCCCTGCCGCATGATCGTCGCCGTTCCCGAGGGCATGATGTGGGAAGACCTGACGAAGCGCATGGAGCTCCGCGTCGCGACGAAGTTCCCCGCCATCGCCGCGCGCTTTTTCGCGGATCAGGGGATTCAGGCCCAGATGGTCCGCCTCTACGGAAACGTCGAGATCGCCCCCGCCACCGGGGTCGCCGATGTCGTCGTGGACCTCGTGGAGACGGGCAGCACGCTCAAGGCGAACAACCTCGTCGCGGTCAAGGAGATTTTCAGCGCCACCGCGCGCCTCATCGTGAACCGCGCCAGCCTCAAGACCAAGCACGACCGCGTGAGCGCCTTCATCTCTTCCCTCAAAAAAGTCTGCAGGCCCCAGAAGAAGAAGCGGCGATGAGGCGGGTCCAATGGGGCTCCGATGATGCCGCATCCGCTTTAAACGCGCTGGCGATGGCCGGTGAAGGAGCGCTCGGCGAGGCCGAAGCGATTGTGCGGCCCGTCCTCGAAGCGGTGCGAGGCGAAGGGGATCCGGCGCTCATCCGGTACACGCAGCAGTTCGACGGCGTGACGCTCACCGAAGATTCGCTCGCCGTTTCGAAAGCCGAGATGGACGGCGCGCTGAATTCGCTTTCCTCCGAAGTGCGCGATGCCCTCACAGTAGCGGCGGAGCGCATCCGGATTTTCCACGAAGCCACACTCCCTCAAAAAACAGAGATCGAACCGGCTCCCGGCGAGAAGCTCGCCCTGCGCCCGACGCCGCTCCGGCGGGTGGGCCTGTACGTTCCGGGCGGGACGGCGGCCTATCCCTCGACCGTCCTGATGAGCGGCTTGGCGGCGATGGCGGCGGGTGTGGACGAGATTGTGATCTGCACGCCGCCGGAAAAGGACGGAAGCGTGCCCGCCTCGGTCCTCGGAGCGGCGAAGATCGCGGGTGTCGAGAAAGTTTTCCGCGTCGGCGGGGCACAGGCGATCGCCGCGATGGCCTACGGCACCTCGTCGATTCCGAAGGTGGATAAAATCGTCGGTCCCGGAAATGTTTATGTGACTACGGCGAAGCGCCTCGTGCGCGGCGAGGTGGACATCGACAAGGAAGCGGGCCCGAGCGAGGTCGTTGTTGTTCTGGACGATCCCGAGAATGCGAAATGGGCCGCCGCCGACATGATCGCCCAGGCGGAGCACGACCCGGAGGCGATGGCGGTCGGGGTTGCGGTCGGAAGCGCGGCCGCCGATGCGCTGGAAAAAGAAATGAACGCCCAACTCGCAGGAACCGACCGGCGGGAGGTGATCGAAGCGGCGCTAAAAAAGCGCGGCGTGATCGTTGAGGTGAAAAATCTGGATGAGGCGCTCCAAGCGGTTGAGAGCGTAGCACCCGAGCATCTGGAACTCATGATCGAAAACGCCGAATCGTTCGCCGGAAAAGTGCGGAACGCGGGGGCGATCTTCTGCGGGCCGTGGAGCCCGGTGCCGCTGGGCGATTACATCGCGGGCCCCAATCATGTCCTGCCCACCGGGCGGGCGGCGCGGTACGCCTCGCCGCTCGGGGTGCTCGACTTCATCAAGTGGACGAGCGTGGTCCGCTTCGATGAGAAGGCCTCGAAGCGCCTCGCCGGCCCCGCGGCGGCGCTGGCCGACCTCGAGGGGCTGCCCGGGCACGCGCGGGCCTTGCGGATGCGGCTCGATAAGGAGTAGGAAAGAATACTTCTGGCGCCGGATGGCGTCATCGAACATAATGATGGCCGGAAAGTCTCTAGCCCGTGCGGCTGGAGATTCGTTTTTTCAAGGAGATACCGCCGTGGCGGCGAAAAGGGCGGGCCGGAAGGCCCAGGTCAGCCGGAAGACGAAGGAGACGGATTTCACCATCTCCGTCGATCTGGACGGGAGCGGTAAGGTGCAGATCAGGACGGGTCTCGGCTTTTTCGACCACATGCTCGGCCAGATCGCCCGCCACGGCCTCGTGGACCTGACCGTCAAGGGGAAGGGCGACCTCGAGGTGGACGGCCACCACACGGTCGAGGACGTGGGCATCCTCCTCGGGCAGACCATCGCGAAGGCGCTGGGCGACCGGGCGGGGATTACCCGCTACGCGAGCTTCCGCCTGCCGATGATGGACGCGCTGGTCGATGTGACGATGGACGCGGGCGGCCGGGGGAATCTCGTCTTCCGGGGAATGTTTCCCGAGGCGCAGATCGGCGAGTTCGACACCGCGCTTGTGCGCGAGTTTTTCTGGTCGCTGGCGACGCAGGCCGGAATCGACCTGCACATCGATGTGCGTTACGGCGAGAACAGCCACCACATGGTCGAGGCGGCCTTCAAGGGTTTTGCGCGTGCGCTCCGCGCGGCGGCCGCCATCGACCCCAGAGAGACGGGCGTGCCCAGCACGAAAGGTGTTCTCTAGCGATCCGGACGGAGAGAGAAATTGAGTGACGCCATCGTCGTCATCGACTACGGGATGGGCAACGTCCGGAGCGTGCGAAACGGCCTGAAGAAGGTGGGCGCCGACTCCGTCCTCTCGAATGACCCCGCCGATCTGGAAAGTCCGGCCGGCATCATCCTCCCCGGCGTGGGCGGATTTCCCGAGTGCATGAACGCGCTTCAGGCGACCGGGCTGATCGAGCCCATCCGCGCGGCGATCGAGCGCGGGATTCCCTATCTCGGCATCTGCCTCGGGCTTCAGATTCTGTTCGAGGCCAGCGAGGAGTTCGGCTCGACGCCGGGGCTGGGGATTTTGCCGGGCCGCATCCTCCGCTTTCCCGAAGACGTGCGGGAGGAGGGGCGCTCCCACACCATCCGGATTCCCCACATGGGCTGGAACGGGATCAGGCCGGGCGCGCCCTCGCCGCTGCTGAGCGGCGTCGGAGAGGGGGAGCAATACTACTTCGTGCACTCCTACTACGCCGAGGTGACCGAGGCCTGCCGCCCGTGGATCGCGGCGACCTGCGACTACGGCGTGCCCTTCATCGCGAGCATCCGCCGCGACAACCTCTTTGCCACCCAGTTCCACCCCGAAAAAAGCGGCAAGCGGGGGCTCGAAATTCTCCGGCGCTTTGCCTCGCTCTGTCAGGAAGAGCGCGCCTCTTCCGTCGCCTGACGGCGCGCGTCATTTCCTTCTCTCCGGCTTTATTTCGGAGTGCCGTGTACCCCCGCCGCCTTGAAATTATTTCTTCATTTTTTCGAAAAAGCGCTTGCCGGATTTGCGAGGGGTTCCCATATTATTATTCAAATAGGGGATATAAAGTTCCGATATTCGGACACCCCCCAATGGAGGCCGGCCTCAACCGGCGTGTGCCCGGCACGAACCGGGAGGAGTAGCGCAAGGGGGCGGGATGCCCCAAGAAGAGCAGTTTCATGAAGGGAAGTTATTTCATGAAAGGTTGGAAGATGAAGGAAAGGAACCGCACCTCCCGTGCCGAGTTTCCAGCCTCCCCGGACCCTGATGCTGGCCGGGCGGGGAGGAAGTCGAAAAGGCCGGCAAACTAACAAACTGAAAAGACGAAAATACCGTCTATAACGGCCGGCGGGAAATTATCCCGGGCCGGAAGAATAGAAGAGGTGGGGAGCGGGCTGATCCAGTCCGCTCCCCTTTTTCTTGCCGTCCCGTTCTACCGGAATCCGCCCCCGCCGTTGATGTAGACGGTGTCCGCCGTCATGAACGCGCACGCATCCGAGCACATGAAGAGCACCATCTCGCCGATCTCCTCGGGGCGCCCGAAGCGGCCCATCGGGATGGCCTCCTTGAAGGACTGGAGCAGCTCGGGCGAGGAGATGTTCTGAAACGGCGTGTCGATCGGGCCGGGCGAGATGGAAAGGCAGCGAATCCCCTGGTCGGCGAACTCGCGCGCGACGCCCAGCGTCATCGAGACGACCGCCCCCTTGGCGGCGGCGTAGTGGACGGTGGTTCCCGGGCCGCCCCGCCGGTGGGACATGCTCGCCATGTTGACGATGACGCCCCCGCCGCCCGCGAGCATCTCGGGCAGGACGGCCTGCATGGCGTAGCAGGTGCCCTTGACGTTCAGGTCGAAGGTCCTGTCCCAGAGGTCGTCGTCGATTTCCAGAAACGGCGAGCGGCGGAGCGCCGCCCCGGCCGAGTTAAACAGAAAATCGACGCGCCCGAAGGCTTCCTTCGCTTTTTTCACCATCTCCTCGATGCTGGCGCGGGAGGTCACGTCGGTCATGACCGAAACCCCCCTTCCGCCCCCCTCGCTGGCCTCGTCCGCGGTGCGGACGGCCCCTTCTTCGTTGGTGTCCGCGCAGAGAACGTTGGCGCCCTCCCGGGCGAAAATGAGGGCCGTCGCCCGGCCAATGCCGCTCGCCGCGCCGGTGATGATGATGGTTTTTCCCGAAAAATAGTCCGGTGTTCCAGGCATGGTGGTTTGGCCCTCCTCGGGTGGGGGTGATGTTTTATGATCGGTACCCGAAAACCTACCTGTAAACGGGGGGGACTGGAAAGCCGGCCGGGGGTGTATCCGTCCGAAGGGTGGCGCGTGAAGTGGATGCGGTCTAAGTTATGAGTATGGGGCGGCCCATGGATTTTTCCTTGTTCGAAAGAGGAGATGGGCCGTTGGAAAGTCGTAATTTTAACAGTCGCTGGTCGGTCGTTGCGGGCGGACTCATTGTTCAGATCATTCTGGGCACGGTCTATGCGTTCAGCGTCTTCGTGAAGCCTCTTGAGATCGAGTTTGGCTGGGACAGGGCCACGACTCAATGGGCTTTTTCTTTTGCCCTCGTTTCTTTTGCCATCGTGATGATTCCGGCGGGCCGGATGCAGGATCGGATCGGCCCGCGCAAGGTGGCGACCATCGGCGGAATTCTGCTGGGCCTATCGTTCATCCTGAGCGCCTTTGTCGTCCAGCGCGAGTATCCGTGGATTTTGTACCTGAGCTACGGCGTCCTCGGCGGGGCCGGGATCGGCTTCGCCTACGTTTGCCCCATTGCGGCGGCCACCAAGTGGTATCCGGAGAAAAAGGGGCTCATCGCGGGCCTGTCGGTGGCGGGCTTCGGGGCGGGCGCCCTTTTTTTTGCGGGCCCGGCCTCGATCCTGCTGCTCCCGCCCGCCGGGGGAGAGGAGGCCATCGGGCTTTCGCAAATCCTCCTGATCGCCCTGGGCATCACGAAAGGCGGCGGCTTCGGGATCGGCTGGAAGACCTTTTTCGTCCTGCACGGGCTCGTCTGCGCCGGTGCCGTGATTCTGGGCGCCTCCCTTCTGCGGAATCCGCCGGCGGGCTGGAGCCCGCCCGGCTGGCAGGCGCCGGATGCCTCCAAGGAATCGGCCAGGGAGATCGAATGGGACGACATGCTGAACACGCCGCTGGCCTGCATGCTGTGGCTCACTTTCATCTTCGGCGCGACCTCGGGCCTCATGGCCATCGGCCAGTGGAAACCCATGATGAGTTCCATCCTGGGAGGGAAGACCTTCGCGCCGGTGTGGATGGGCGGCTTCGGCCGTTTTATCGAGCCCGTCGGGATACTGGCGATTTTCAACGCCTTCGGCCGCATTTTCTGGGGCAAGGTCAGCGATGTCATCGACAGGCCCCGGGCGATGATGATGATGTTCCTGGCGCAGGGGATGGCCTTCATGCTCCTCGTGAGCGTGAACTCGGTATCCGCCATCTTCCTGGCGTCGGCCTGGGTGGGCCTGAACTTTGGCGGAAACTTCGCCCTTTTTCCCTCGGCCACCTCGGATTACTTCGGTGCGAAAAACCTGGGAATCAACTATGGCTGGATATTCACCGCCTATGGCGTGGCGGGCATCATGGGCCCCGTCGTGGGAGGCGTCCTGTTCGATACGACGAAGGCTTACCTCATCCCCTTTGTTTTTGCAGGGATTCTTTGCTTTATCGCTTCGGGGACCTCGGTCGTTGTCTGGATGATGGGCAAGCAGAGGGAGCGGGAGCTGGGTCTTTCGCCTCCCTAGGCTGGGCCCTCCTTCGGGCGGTCGCGGTTCGGCGCATCAAGGCTGAGACGCCTTGAGCGGGAATACCGGAGGCTCCAGACTGTTATGGTTATATCCATATTTATATAGAAACGCTGCCGATCACCGAAAATACCCATGAGAAAGGGGGATGGAAAATGTCCACAGAAGAGCGGCTGGAACGGCTTGAGAAGGAAAACCGCAGGCTCCGTAAATTCGCCTCCCTGGGCGTGATCTTGATCGCATCGGCTGTCATCGCGGGGGCTTCCATGAAGGCCGGTTCCGCGGAGACGATCAAGGCCAGGACATTTATTGTGGAGGATGAGGGCGGGAATATCCGCGCCACCCTGGGCCTGGACAAAAAGAACGAAGTCTTTCTCGCATTTTTCGACGTCAACGGAAAAAGCCGAATGGCGATCCACCAGGAACAGGCCGTCAAAGCGGGAACGGCGGTCCGGGAAACGATACGCCGGTTGGCGGTTCCGGGTACCCGACGATGAGCCTAGCATTCGCGGTGCGGCGGTTTGACCTTCTCTGCCGGGGAGGCATCCGCCCATGCCGGCGGCTTGTCTCGTCCGCGAGAATTCGCCGGGCTCTCATCGGCGGATGAGGCGGCCCAGCTCGCGGATGTCCTTGAGCGAATCGAGGTTCCCGATCAGTTCGATCGCGTCCTCGGCATCGGATGGCGTCAGGACCTTCGAGGTGATCCGGCGGAACTTCGCCTGAATCTCTTCCTTGGTGGCGGGGTTTTCCGGGTCGCCCTTCCAGCGGGAGAGCTTTTTTGCAAATTCCTTCCCGTCCCGGGTCCGGATCTCGACGATGACGGTCGTCACGGCCTGTGATTCAGCGAATTCCGCGTCCAGCTCCGGATCGGCGGTGACCTCGACCTTCGCCATCAGTTGTTGAACCTCCGGAGATTTCAGGATTTCATCCGTGTACATGTCATCCTCCACGCCGCCTTTCAGCAAGGCGAGCGCGAGGTGGAACGGGATGTAATAGTAGGCCTCGCGCGCCGACTGGTCGGCCGTCTGAATTTTCCGTTGCGTGAAATTAAACAGGGTGTTGGTCAGCTTCACGGTAATCGAGCGGATGTCATCCACCGCGATTTGGTTGTCCCGGACGATGGAGAGCGTCGCGTCGATGGGCGTGCGTGAGAAGCTGGCGACGAGGTAAAAGCTGTAGCCGGGCTCCTCGATGCCCAGCCGCCCGTCAAATCCTTCCTCGATCACTTTCGTGTCGAAGCTGTCGGTATGGGCCTGGAGGAATCCCTTTTCGTGGACGGACCCCCCTTCGAGGTTCGTGTCGCAGCCGACCACCCCGTCCCTGGCCAGCAGGGCCGCCAGGATCCCTTTTTCGACGTTGACGCCCACCTGGACGGCAAAGTAGGGCTTCGCGCCGTGCGCCTCGATGAGCGCCGCGCCCCCGAAGTTCGCCGCGTGGGCGATGGCGTCTTTCATCTTCGCCTGATCGAAACCATAGAGCTTTCCGCAAACTGCGGCCGCCCCGAAGGGAGCGACCCCCCCCGTGGTCTGTATCCCCCTTTGCATGAACGAAGGGTTCACGGCCGTGGCGACCCGCAGGTAGACCTCGTATCCCGCCACCAGGGCCAGGAGGAAGTCCCTGCCGCTCACGGATTTCTCCTCCCCCACGGCGAGCGCGGTGGACATGACCGGCGAATACGGATGGGCCAGCGACGAGCGGTGGGTTTCCTGAAACGCGGAGGCGGTGATGATGACGCTGTTGATGGCGGCCGCATACCGGGGGGCGAATCCGCCCGGCTCCCCGAAGACCGAGGCGGTTCCCTCTCCGCCCCAACCGTGGAAGATTTTGATCATCGGATCGAACAGGGGACGGAGCGTCGAGCCGTGGAGTCCGACGCCGACCCCGTCGAGTACGCGAAGCTTGGCGGTCTCCACGATTTCGGGGGACAATTTTTCGTAGTCGAATTCGCAGGCGGCTTTTGCCAGGGCGTCGATGAGGCTCATTTCCTAATCTCCCGATCGGTTCAACGGATTTATCGCAACCTGAAAGAAGCGGCCCATCAGGAGCGGACGCGTCTTTGCGCGGGGATGGAGCCGGTTGCGGAACACCCCAAAATCTACCCGGCCCGGGAGAAAGAGGAAAGCCGCCGGGGGCACATCTGCCGCCACCTTCTAGAGAGCGGTCACGCGGTGGGGGTTTACGACATCTGTAAGGAAGCGATGGCGGCCATGAAGCCCTTCGGCGGCAAACCCTGCAGTGGCCCCGGGAGGGATACCCGCTGATGCCGGGTGGCCGTGCAGGACCTACATTGAAAAGAAGGAGGGGGCGCCATGTTTTGGGCGATGGTTATCGTAGCTGCGGCCGTTGTTGTCTTCTTCGCGGCCTTTCTTCTCTTCCCGTGGGGCCGGGAGGCCCGGAACCCGGAAAAGGACCACCGCTGGCTGTTCCTGGGGCCGGGCCGGGGTGCCTAGAGAGGCCGCGCGGGTTTTCGTGGTAAGGGGAACGGGGGCGCTCGCCTGACGGTGGCCGGACTCGCGTCCGGGCCTCATCCGCTCCGCCGCCGCCTTCCGTGCCGTCCTCTTTTGTTGTCTGCTAAACTCTTTCTCACAGTGCAAACCAGTGACTCCGGCTCATCCGGCATGAATTTCACGCAGGGGGGAAACTCGTCTTGAATATCGGGTTCGTCGGTCTCGGCCGAATGGGAAACAAGGCTTCGTCGGCCTCGGCCGAATGGGAAGCAACATCTGCCGCCACCTTCTGGAGAGCGGTCACGCGGTGGGGGTTTACGACATCCGCGAGGAGGCGGTGTCGGCCATGAAGCCCTTCGGCGGCGCGCCCTGCGGGAGTCCCGGCGAGGCCGCCTCGGGGGCCGAGGTGGTTTTCACCTCCCTGCCGCACCCCGCGATCTCCCGCGAGGTGATGACCGGGGAGGGCGGCATTTTCGAAGCGATCCCGGAAGGCGCCATCGTCGCCGAGGCCAGTACGGTCTCGCCCTCGCTCATTCGCGAGCTCGCGCCCGCCGCCGCGGCGCGTGGAGCGGAGCTGATGGATGCGGCCGTGAGCGGCGGAGTGGGGGGAGCGGAGGCGGGAACGCTGACGCTCATGGTGGGCGGGAGCGCGGCGGGCTTCGAGCGTCTGCGGCCCGTCCTCGAGCCTTTCGGGAAAAATATCTTTCACTGCGGCGGCCCCGGCATGGGCATGCTCTTCAAGGTGGTGAACAACATGCTCTCCCACGTGAATCTCGCCGCCCTGGCCGAGGCGATGGCACTCGGCGTCGCCGCGGGGGCCGATCCCGAACTGCTGACCGACGTGATCGCAGTCAGCTCGGGGAGGAGCCGGCAGGCTTCCGGGATGGCCAGGGCGCCGTCTGCCGCCAACGCCTCCAAGCGAGGGGCGGCCTCGGGAGGCAGGGGGTCTCGGCTCGCACCCACGACCCGGGCCACCGCTTCCTGGAACTCCGG
>CAMYJL010000001.1 GCA_947258645.1 uncultured Nitrospinota bacterium | reverse complement strand
TTGCCCGGGAGTTGGCCGGGCGGCTCAACCAGGTTGGAGCGGAATCGACCCCATGGGTGGTGATGGAAAAGGAGATCATAGAGGCGATTGCCCAAAAAGAAGGCGCGGCTGCAGAATTTGTGGATGCACTTTCGCACAGCCGCCGGGGCTTTATTCAACAAACCGTCGAAGTCCTTTTCGGCCGCCAGCTTACGGAATATCAGGCCTACGAAACACTGGTGAGGTCTCTGGTGGCCCTCGCGGACGCGGGACGGGTTATCTTGGTTGGTCGGGGGAGCGCTATCGTTTGCGGGGGGCTCGAGCGCGGGATTCATGTCCGGCTGATCGCCCCGCTCGGCTGGCGGGCAGAAAAAGTCTCCAGGGAGCGGGGCATAGGCGCCGGCGAAGCGGAGGCGATCGTGACACGGGAGGGGAAGGACCGGCTCAGTTTTGTGCGGGATTTCACCGGAAAGGACATCACCGACCCCCTGAACTACGATTTTGTTTTTAATAATGAGCGAAGCAGCGTAAATGAGACGGCGGATATGATCATGTCCGCCATTCGTGACCGGGGGCTTGCCTGAGCCTACAAGGGCGTTATGGAGGTCACCTGGTTGAGCTGACGGAACCCGGAAATAAGCGCCGAGAGCGGTCCGCCTGGTTCCCGGGCGGAGGGGAAATTGTGCCAGCCGGGCGGCTAAAAATCACCCTTTCCAAGCCTTTGAAAAGTGGGGAGAAATACAGCCGAAAATCCCCCGCAAATCGTTGTTTTCCAGTGTGTTGCGCTGTATGATGTGATACATTGCTTTTTCGGTGAGATGCCCGCCCTGCGTCACTTAGCCCTAGGCCGATTTTTGCCCGCCCGCGCCCGTCATATCACCGACATGGGACGCTGGTAAGGAGAGAACCACGGGAATGGACAGTTTGCATAACGTCAACATCGAAGACGAAATGAGCACTTCGTTCATGGACTATGCCATGAGCGTCATCATTGCCCGCGCTCTTCCGGATGTTCGCGACGGGCTCAAGCCGGTCCATCGCCGGATACTGGTTACGCTGAACGATCTGGGGCTTGGCCACACGAAGCCATTCCGGAAATGCGCCAAGATCGCCGGAGATGTGAGCGGAAACTATCACCCCCATGGCGAGGCGGTTGTCTATCCCGCGCTGGCGAGAATGGCACAGGACTTTTCATTGCGCGGAATTCTCGTGGACGGTCAGGGGAACTTCGGGTCCGTCGACGGCGATCCGCCCGCGGCGATGCGCTATACCGAAGCACGCATGACCGAGGTTGCCGAAAATATGCTCACGGACATCGACAAGGAAACCGTCGATTTTGTGGACAATTACGACAACACGCGAAAAGAACCGTCCGTTCTTCCCTCTCGAATCCCCAACCTCCTTCTTAACGGCTCGACCGGGATCGCGGTCGGGATGGCAACGAACATCCCTCCGCACAATCTGCGTGAACTATGTAGCGCTCTCATGCTAATTCTGGACGAGCCGGATGTTTCCGTAGAGAAGTTGCTCAAGGTGATTCCGGGCCCGGATTTTCCCACAGCCGGGGTTATTTACGGGCGAAAAGGCATTCACGAGTATTACCGTACGGGAAGGGGCCATCTTCAGGTTCGCGCCAAGGCGGGCTTGGAAGTCGACGAGCGGACAAATCGCCAGAAGATCATCATCACCGAAATTCCCTACACGGTGAACAAAGCCCGGTTGATCGAAAAGATTGCCGATTTGGTCCGGGAAGGAAAGGCCAGGGAAATTTCAGACATCCGGGACGAAAGCGATCGCAACGGCATGCGCATCGTCATCGAGCTCAAACGCGACGCCGTCGGCATGGCCGTACTGAACCGCCTCTACAAGCAGACCCAGATGCAGACAACTTTCAGCGTTATCATGCTTTCCCTCGTGAACAACCAGCCCCGGGTCCTATCGATCAAGGAAATGATGATGCACTTCCTGCGCTTCCGCAGGGAAATTCTTTTTCGGCGGACCCGTTTCGACCTCCGGAAAGCTGAAGAGAGAGCACACATTCTCGAGGGTTACCGGATTGCGCTCGACAAAATCGATGCCGTCATCAAGCTTATCCGCGCCAGCAAAACACCGGAAGCTGCGCGTGAAGGGCTGATGTCAAAGTTCAAGCTGACGCAGATTCAGGCCCAGGCGATTCTGGAGATGCGCCTCCAGCGGCTGACCGGGCTGGAACGCGATAAAATCGAAACGGAGCACAAAGAGCTTCAAAAATCGATCAAATACTTTCAGCGTATCCTGGTCGAGGAAAAGCTTCAGACGAAAATCATCCGGGAAGAGGTAGAAGAAGTTCGGAAAAAGTTCGGCGACGACAGGCGAACGGAGATCCTTGATGAGTCGGGCGAGATCGCGCTGGAAGACATGATCGTCGAAGAAGACATGGCGGTCACCATCTCCAATCTGGGATACATCAAACGGAACGCGGTCAGCCTTTACCGATCGCAGAAGCGCGGCGGAAAGGGCGTTGTGGGGATGAACACCAAGGAAGAAGATTTTGTCGAGCATTTGTTCATTGCATCGACGCATGATTATCTTCTTTTCTTTTCGAACACCGGCCGATGCCACTGGCTGAAAGTTCACGAGGTACCGCAGGCGGGTCGGGCGGCCCGGGGGAAAGCCGTGATCAATGTTCTGCAATTGGCCCCGATGGAGCGAATAACGGCCGTCATGCCGGTCCGCAAGTTCGAACCCGACCGCTATATTTTCATGGTTACAAAAGAGGGCACCATCAAAAAGACCGAGCTTACGGCTTTCAGTCGTCCCCGCGCCGGAGGTATCGTTGCCATCGGTCTCGGAAAAAACGATGAGCTAATCAGCGTGGGCCAGACCGACGGTACGCGTGAGATATTCATTGGGACGCATGACGGAAAAGCCATTCGCTTTCCGGAAAGCGCCGCGCGCGCAATGGGGAGGACGGCACACGGCGTCCGGGGCATCGCGCTCGGGAAAGGCGATCATGTTGTCGGAATGGAGATTGTATCCCCGGGCGACACAATTCTCACCGCCACCGAAAAGGGCTATGGCAAACGGAGCCTGATCGACGACTACCGCGTAACGAACCGGGGCGGCAAGGGTGTCATCAATCTCAAAGTGGCACAAAAAAACGGAAAAGTCGTTGGCGTTCGGCGGGTGAGCGAAGACGATGAATACATGCTGATCACCACCGGCGGCCAGATGATTCGCGCCCAGGCAAAAGACGTATCGGTCATCGGCCGGGCGACGCAGGGCGTTCGCCTCATCGACGTTAAGGGCAAGGATCGCGTTGTGGCCCTGGGGCGGATCGAAGAGAACAACGACCACTAGGAGCGGGCTGACCGCGCCGTCCGCTTTTTCGATCCACACCTTTCAGGCGTCACTACGTCTTTCCGTCCGGAGGCCTCTTCGGGGTTACCGATTCGCTCTCCGGCGTGTATATTTCTCCCATGCGGTATGCTGCTTCGATATTGACGGTTTTCTTGAGTCTTTCAGGATGTGCTTTGGAGCAAGAGCACCTGTCCGGCCCCCTTGGTGCGGAAAAAAGCCCGGAGACGGAGGAGTCTGTGTTGGAGTCTCCGAAGCCATCCTCCGAGCCGCAGTCCTCGAGGATGGTTTTATCGGCCTCCGAAAGCAAAAAAGGTGAGCGCGCCTACCGGAGGGAAAGCTATAAAACTGCAGACCTCCACTTTCGGAGAGCGCTCCGCATGATGCCGAACAGCCTGCACGCTCTCTCCGGTCTGGGCTGGACTTTGTATGATTCCGGGCGTCCGGACGAAGCGTTCCCGGTGTTTGAGAGGGCCCAGGCGCTTTACCCGGAAGATGGAAGCACGCGCCGGGGGTTGGCCTACCTTTTCTACCGCTACGGACATTCTGAAAAAGCCCGCGAATTGCTGGGATCGCTCGACAAGGAACGATGGCCTGAACTCACGAATATCGACGATGAGTTGCAGGCGAGGGCGTCTCGAGGCCTTCCGCCTCCCCGGCTTCCCCCGAAGAATTTAAAATTCATCGTTCCTGAAATTATCAAGGAGGTTTTTGGGGCTGGGTCTGCGAAGAAAAAAGAGAAAGAAAAAAAAACCGACCAGACATTGAAATCCAAAGCCGAATTATCTCCGGCGAAACCCAAAAGAAGTAAAGTTCTTTCGTATTCCCGGCGCCCAACCTCTCACAACATGGTGTTGATTCCCGGAGGGGCGGTTGGCGATAAAAAATCAGCACAACCGGAGGTCCGAAGTTTTCTGATCGACAAATTTGAGGTGACAAATGCCTGGTACGCGGCCTTTGTCCGGGCAACGGGCGACGCTGAACCCCCTTTCTGGAAAAGGCCCCGGTTTTCCGGCCCGCACCTTCCCGTCGTGGGCGTAACTTGGAACGAGGCCAGGGACTATTGCAATTGGGCGGGCAAGCGTCTTCCCACGGAAGCGGAATGGGAATTTGCCGCTCGGGGAAATAACAGACGCCACCGGTACCCCTGGGGCAATAAATTTGAGGAACGGAATGTTGTATTCGGCTTGCGACCCGATCGCGGGGGTCCCAAGGCTGTTGGCCGAAGGCCGGGCGGAGCGAGCGCTCACGGCGTGGAGGATCTGTCGGGAAACGTTTGGGAATGGGTGCAGGATGCCTTTCGCTCCGATCCTGCCAAGTCGCGCCCGGTTGTTCGGGACGGCACGGTGTTTCGAACACTTCGTGGGGGCTCGTGGGTGAATAGCAAATGGGCGATGATGGTGGGAAGCCGGACCGGAGACGTTCCCGGACGGCGCTTGCCTGTTTACGGTTTCAGGTGTGCGGCGGACGCTTCTTGAGAAATTTGGCGGAATTGCCTCTCGAATATCCAGGCTGATTCTTGGCGGATGGAGGAAAAAGCAAAATGATACCGATCAAATCCTTTATTGCGGCAATTCTCGCGGCGATGGCCGTTTTGTGCGTCGGTGTATCCGGGTCTTTTGCGCAACCCGTTCCAGGACTGCCGCCTGTCCCTCCGGCCGCCCCCGGCAGTTCTCCTCAGGCGGGCGAAACGCTGCCCTCCGCCCCCGTTTCCCGGGTCCAGCGAACGCTCGATCTGGTCGTGACCATCACGATGAGTACGGGCAAATCCGAGACGTTCGCGCGTGAAGTCGATCGGCTGGAGGTCGTTACATTTCCCGATGGGCGGATAGAGATGGTGCACCTTGTGCTCATCGCTGGCGGCGAGCGCAATACGCATGTCTGGTACAATTTTTCGCAAATTGCCAAGCTAAGCTATCGTTTTGTCACACCGGAAGGCAGGGAGAGGGTTCAGGTTCGTGTCATTCAGCCCTCGGCGCCGTCCCGGAAGCTCGACGAGCGTCTTGAGCCACTCAGCCCGCGTGAATACCGGTAGCGACCGGGCTGCTTTGGTTTCGTAACAGAGGGGTAGCGAATCGATGGCCTATAAGAATTACACCGATCCCGATCTTGCTTGGTCTCCGCAGCGACTCAGAGATCGTATTGGCGGCCAGAAGGGTGACGATCTCATCATCATCGACACGCGTCCCGCGCCGGATTTTTGTTCTGGCCACATCGAAGGCGCTGCGCATTTTGATCTCTACGGCGTCTCGCTGAACGACACGCGTCCCCAGGCTCTCGCGGCCTTTACCTGGATGCTCGCTTATCTCATGGAGATCCGCGGCGTCGACTACGACAAGACGGTCGTTTTTTACGAAGACATAACCGGCTTCCGTTGTGCCAGGGGATTCTGGTTTCTTGAATATCTCGGCCACGAAAATGTCCATGTCTTGGACGGCGGAATGAACGCCTGGAAAAGGGCCGAATTTCCAGTAACGCGTGATGCGTGGCCGATGGCGCAAAGCCCGCTGATGGGCGGGCCTCAAGGCACGAGGCGGATTGTGCGTTCTTCTTTCGCCAGCCATTTGAAAGAACCCGTTGAAGAGCGCATTGCTACCGCGCAGTACATTCTCGATCATCTCAAAGATCCGGACGTGGCCATCCATGATACACGTAGCGACGGGGAATATTTCGCCGAGAACATCCGTGCGGCGAGAGGTGGCGCGATCCCGGGTTCTGTCCATCTTGAGTGGCTCGATTTTGTGGACGAGGACGGCTCGCTCAAGGAAGCGGATGAGTTGCGGCGCATGTTGGAGGCGCAGGGCTTCACGCCCGACAAGGAAATGGTTCCACTCTGCCAGGGCGGCTATCGATCGGCCCACGCCTATATGGTTTACAAGCTTCTTGGTTATCCGCGGGCGCGAAACTATCTGGGCTCATGGAAAGAATGGGGAGACAGGACCGATTTGCCCATCGAGATTCCCAAACGCTGAGCCGAACCTACTTGATGTAGGTTCCTGCGGTCTGGGCCAGATATCCTGCTACGGGCGGAACCCAGAAAACCGACAGCATGCGCGCGGTGAAAAATTCCCACCCCATGATCGGTATTTCAAAAATCACGATCCGGAAAGGCCCCATCAACGCGGAACTGGTGAGCATGGTCACGATGGGGCCGATTCCAGCGCCTCCTTTCATCAACCCGATGGCCATCGGATAGAGAACAAAAGGAGCGCCCATCGGCATCACGCCCCCGATGATCCATCCGACGAGAATTCCCCTCCCTCCCGATCGGGCGGATAGCCAACTCTCGACAATTTCCCTGGGAAGGATGTCGGGAAGTATCGCCCCGATCAGAAATCCGAGAAGGATTTTCGGAATGATTTCCAGAACATAACCTCCCGCCCTCTGGGTAGCAGCCCATGGAAATTCGCCCGTCTGGTGAAACGAAAAGTAGTAAAGAACAATGGCCATACCTGCGATGAAAAAAGTCGTTTTATCCATAAATCCACTCATGTTTTCTTCCTTTCGACTATTTTTTGAATTCCCGAGGAACAATTTTCCATATTCTACGCCGCCCGGTGGGCGGAGTTGCATATAATATGTCCATGATCGAGCTTGATTCGAAAGGCCGGGGAAAATATGTCACCCAGGATCTCCCGGGAACCGGTGGACGCGTGCGTGTCAAACCAGCGGATTTTTGCGTCGAAGAAATTCCGCTCGCCGAGCCGGAAGGGGTGGGGGAGCATCTTTACCTCTGGGTGGAGAAAACCGGTCTGCCGACGCTGGCGACGGTCCGGGCAATCGGACGCGGTCTGAAGGTTCCCGAATCCGACCTTGGCTATGCCGGCATGAAGGACGCCCGAGCGGTTACGCGGCAGTGGATATCGGTTTATCTCCCCGGAAGCGAAGCGGAGCGCCGCATGGCTCAGGCGGAGAAGGCTTTTCCCGGAGGGCTCCGGGTGCTTCGCGCCGTTCGTGGGCGCTCGAAACTCCGGAGGGGGGCGTTGCGGGGAAATCGATTCGAAGTTCGAGTCCGGGACGCCGGCGCAGGCGGCTTCGCCCGTGCGGGCGCGATTCTGGAAGTCCTTCAGACGCGGGGTCTGCCGAACGCTTTCGGAGATCAAAGATTTGGATCGCGCGGCCATTCTGCCTGCGTGGGGTGTGCTCTGGTACTCGGAGAGTGGAGGCGGGCGGCCGATTTTTTGCTCGGAAGCGACTCAGGGCAAAAGGCCTCTTGCCCGGGCGATGAAGAGAGCGGCTGGCTGCGCGAGGCGGTTCAAAAATACAGGACAGGCGATTTTGCCCGCGCACTCCGGTGTTATCCCCCTGGTTGGGAGGCAGAGCGGCGTGTTCTGTCCCGCCTCATTGAGGGCGCGCCGCCGGAAAAGGCGATGCGCGCGATCCCCCGCCGGGAAAGAGTACTTTACGGCTCCGCCTTTCAGGCGGCGATTTTTAACGCATGTCTGGCGAAAAGAATCGAGAGAGATCATTACGACCGCTTTCTCCCGGGCGATGTGGCCGTGAGCCACGAGGGCGGAAATGCGCGGCGCATCGGCGATCCCGGCAAAGAGGCCGATGCGTGGGCCCGGTTTGAGGTAAGTCCCTCAGGCCCGCTCCCGGGCGAGGGAACGCTGGATGCCCGGGGCGAGCCGGGCGAGATCGAGAAGGAGGCCTTTCGGGCGCTTGGCCCATCGCCGGAAGCCGCGGCAGCGAGTCTTGCGGAACTGGGCCTTCGGGGCGGACGCCGCCCTTACCGCACCCGGTTGGAGAAGTTTGATTTCCGGGAGGAGGAAGGCGATCTGATTCTCCGGTTCGTTCTTTCCCCCGGCGCCTACGCGAGCGAAGTCCTGAGGGAAGTCACCAAAAACGATCCTCCGGTGGGCGCGGTGGCCCGACTTGATGTAACATTCCGGGCGGAAAAATTGTTGCGAAGTAAAAGAGGAGAAGAAAAGGCATGAAGGTATTTGTGACGGGAGGCTCGGGCCACGTCGGCGAGAGTGTGCTTCGCCTGATCTCCGAGGCGGGCCACGAGAGCCGCGCACTTTCGCGCGACCCCGAGCTGGTCAAGGCACACCTCACGACGATTCCGGGCGTTTATCCCGTACGGGGAGACATCACGAACATTTCCATCGACCTGTTGGCCGCTCTGATGGCCAAGAGTCAGGCGGTGGTTCATCTGGTCGGCATCATCATAGAAAAGGGAACACCTGGCTTCGACGCCGTCCACGTCGAGGGCGCGCGCCGCATGGTCGAAGCGGCGAAGCAGGCGGGGCTCAAGCGCTTCATTCACATGAGCGCTCTCGGGACGCGCGAAAACGCTGTTGCCCGCTACCATCAAACGAAATTCGCCGCCGAGCAGATTGTCCGCGAAAGCGGGCTGGACTGGACGATCTTCCGGCCGTCAATCATATACGGAGAGAAGGACGAGTTTTTGAACACGTTTGCGGGCATCGCCCGCATCGCCCCCGCGCTTCCCATCATTGGGCCGGGAAAGGGGAAGCTTCAGCCCATCTGGGTGGAAGATGTCGCCAGGTGTTTCGCGAAGGCGTTGGAGCTTCCCGAGACGATCGGCCAGATCTATGAAACGGGAGGCGATCAGGCCTACTCTGTCGAGGAAATAATGCGGCTTCTTGTCGCGTCGATGGGAAAGCGGCGGATGTTTCTGCATCTTCCGGTGTCAATTGCGCGGCTTCAGGCGAGGCTGTTCAACCTCCTGCCCGGCAAGCCGCCGTTCACCGAGGATCAAATCACCATGCTGGGCGAGGACAACGTTTGCGACCCCGGGCCCCTGAAGAGCACATTCGGAGTCAGCCTCCGGCCGATGGAAGATTATATGAGAGAGCGGTTTGGCAAAACGCCCGCAATATCCGCAAAAACAGCCCCCACGGCGTAAGATGCCCCATTGGCGCCAAAAAAAAACATATCTATCCGGTATTTCCTTTCCAGGACCCCTGGATATATTGACTCATTAAATCCCGCATTTCCCATTTAGATTTGCAATTTGCCCACCGAGTGACCTTCTTTTGAGTTATGTTTCAAAGAGTTAATCATTCCTTCAGCCCGCTGGCGGGGAACACCCAATGGGTGAAGCCACGAAGGGTGTGCCTCCCGAAAACTCGAGTCCATTTAAATTGGCTGAAATAGCAATTCGCCATTCACAGAGGGCACGTCAAAAGACAGATGAGTTTTTGTGAAAGACGGGCTTCCAGTTTGTCCTTTTCATCCTTTAGATATATATATAGTTTATTAATAAATAATGGTCAGTTTGGTCCCCAGGAGACCTTGGCATGCCTATTGACTGGCAACATGTTTTCACCAGTTCGCAGGATGCGGGTAAGGATGCAGCTGCGAGGTCCCCACTCCGCGAAGTTGTAGAGTGTTACGATCAGGCGCTGAACGCACTGACGTATGACCCCAAGAAACCTGAGACAAAGATTAAATACCTGGAACAGGCCATCGATATTCGGTTAAATCTGCGCACGGCGCTTCTTCCATTTGGTGAATTTGGGCGAATCCTCAAGTGTCTTCGGGAAGCGGATGAATTTGCCCGGGAACTCGATGATAAAAATCGGCTTGGCGAGATCTCTGGTCATATGAGCAACTATTTCTGGCGCAGCGGCCAACCTCAATCCGCTCTGGATTCGGGTAATGAGGTCAAACAATCCATCGAATCCGTCGAGGGTTCATTCAAGAAATCCTCCCTTGAAGTTTTGAGTGATTACCGCATTTCCAGGGCATATCATGCACTGGGTAGATATGAAGACGCGGATTACAACGCCGCGAAGGCCATGGAGACGCTAGAGGCGAAAGGGAATAACAGGGCCAATGACCGCCTAGGCTTGGCCGGCCTTCCCTACGTTCTCGCCTGTACCGTTAGGGTATTGTCTCTTGCCGAACTTGGTAAATTCACCCAGGCGAATCCCATCGCGGAAGAAGCCATCAAGAAGGCCGATGCATCCAGCCAACCGTTCACTCGTTGCGTGGCGTATTTTGGCCGCGGAATCTTAAACATTCGAAGAGATATCTTCCCGGGCGCCATTGATGACCTCAAGAAGTCTCATAAAATTTGCGAGGAGGAGAACATCGCAACTAGGCTCCCCCGAACAGCCGCAGCTTTGGGGTATGCATATGCCAGGTCCGGGTCCGGAAATATCAACGAAGGAATTTCTCTTCTTGAGGAAGCGGTAAAAAAGGCTGATTCCATGCGATTCAAGAACTCTCAATCACTACAGTTGGCTTGGTTGTGTGAGGCTTATCAGAGAAAAGGAGATTTAGATAAAGCGATCCAGCCCGCCATCCGTGCCATCAGAATTTCGGAAGATCACAATGAAGAGGGAAACAAAGCATGGGCCAATTATCATCTAGGCAATTTTCTGAACAAAATTCAGCCGAAACGAGGAATATCGTCCCACGATCAGGCCAAGTCTCTGGCCAACAAACTGGGAATGGAGACGCTTAAAAGGAAAATCGAAGCAGCCGCCCGCACATCTACTCCCTAGCACGAGGCCAGGCGGGGCGGAGAAATCCCGACCGGCGTCATCTGCCTCACCTTTCGAGAAATAACATACCTCTCAAATTCCGTTATATTCCCTTGAGGGAGCCTCCCTTTATAAAATCTAAATAAGCCACTCGAGAATGTCCCGCTGAAAACGCGCAGATTTGGCGGTTAATTGGGCCGAGCATGTGCTTTTCGGAGGTTTCCCTTTACGCTATTGACGAGAGCAGGCTTTGTTCTGATGATATAAATTCAATTGTAAGTTGCTACAAATTCGAATAGAAGGGTCGAGGCACAAGATGCGATGCAGCTGTGGCCACGAGAACCCGAATGGAGTGAACTTCTGCAGCGAGTGCGGGAAGAAACTCGAGGTTGTCTGTCCCGCCTGCAGCACCACCAATTCCCCTTCCAACAAGTTCTGTCACCAGTGCGGCCAGGACCTTTCGTCGATCAGCGACCCGGAAATACGTTTTGGCTCCCCCGGCACCTACACCCCCAAATACCTGGCCGAGCGCATTCTGACCTCAAAGGCGGCTCTAGAGGGCGAGCGCAAGCACGTAACCGTCCTCTTTGCCGACATGAAGGGTTCAATGGAGTTCCTCGCCGACCGGGATCCCGAGGAGTCGAAGGATCTCCTCGATCCGGTTTTGGAGCGAATGATGGAGGCCGTTCATCGCTACGAAGGGATGGTCAATCAGGTGATGGGGGACGGCATCATGGCGCTGTTTGGTGCACCGCTGGCCATGGAGGATCACGCGCTTCGAGCCTGTTATGCCGCGCTTGCCATACAGGGCGCCATTCGCAGCTATAGCAGCGAAGTTCGCCGGTCACATGGGGTGGAGGTTCAAGTTCGAGTCGGACTCAATAGCGGAGAGGTGGTTGTCCGCTCCATTGGCAGCGATCTGGACATGGACTACTCCGCTGTCGGCCAGACCACACATTTGGCTGCGAGGATGGAACAGCATGCTCCGCCTGGGAGCATTCGCTTGACCGCCGAGACCCTCCATCAGGCGGAGGGGTTCCTCCGGGTCGAACCTCTTGGCCCGATACCGGTAAGGGGAATTGCCGAGCCCGTGGAGGTGTTCGAGCTGGTCGGTGGCACGCCCACCCGGACACGCTTCCAAGCAACCGCGACGGGTGGGCTGGCCCGTTTCGTCGGGCGCCAAAATGAACTCTCATCCCTCAAAGAGGCTCTCGATCAGGCTGGCGCGGGAAACGGCCAGGTCATGGCGGTGGTGGGGGAGGCCGGCGTCGGCAAATCCCGCCTTTACTGGGAATTTACGCGTTCAAAATGGGTGGATGGGTGGTTTATGCTCGAAAGCGGCTCCGTTTCATTCGGAATGGCCACCGCGTATCTTCCCGTCATCAATCTTCTCAAGACCTACTTCGGGATTGAGGATCCTGATGATTCCCGAAGAATACGGGAAAAGATAACCGGGAAGATCTTCATGCTTGATGGAACATTGGGCCCTTTCCTTCCGGCCTATTTTGAGCTCCTTGAGGTGCCGGTGGAGGACCCGGCGTGGAAAGCCATTGATCCCCATCAACGCCAGAAACGTACCCTGGATGCTTTGAAACACCTCTTTCTGCGGGAGAGCCAGGTTCAACCCTTGATTCTGATCTTTGAGGATCTTCACTGGATCGATTTGGAAACCCAAGAACTGCTCGACACCCTCGTTGAAAGTATCCCGACCGCCCGTCTTCTCCTTTTGGTCAACTATCGCCCTAATTACAAACACAAATGGGCGAACAAAACCTACTATGCCCAGCTCCGGCTCGACTCACTGCCCCCCGAAAGCGCAGAGGAACTTCTTCTGAACCTTTTGGGGGATGATTCCAGCCTCGAACCGCTTTTTTCCCTCCTCATTGAACGGGCGCAAGGCAATCCATTGTTTTTAGAGGAAAGCGTCCGTACTTTAGTGGAAACAGGAGCCTTGATGGGTGAGCCGGGTAGCCGTCGCCTGACGAAGGCGCTCCCTGCCATCAAGGTGCCGGCCACGGTCCATTCACTAATCGATGCTCGGATCGATCGGCTTCCACCTCAAGAAAAAAGTCTTCTCCAGACCGCATCCATTATCGGCAAGAACGTGTCCTTTTCTCTGTTGCAGACCGTCTCCGAGTTGTCTGAGGATGAGTTATGCCGGTGTCTTTCGGACTTGCAAGCTGCAGAATTTTTATACGAGACAAGCCTATTCCCCGAGCTGGAATACACATTCAAGCACTCTCTCACCCTCGAGGTCGCCTACGGAAGCCTCCTTCATGAGAAAAGACGCGCTCTCCATGGCCGAGTTGCGGAGGCTTTGGAGAAATTGGCGGGCGACCAATTGGATGAATATATCGAAAGACTTGCCCATCACACATTCAATGGCGAAATCTGGGACAAGGCGTCGATCTACTTGCAGCAGGCGGGCGAGAAGACGATGGCGCGATCGGCCAACCAAGATGCAGCGAATTACTTTGAGCAATTGCTCGCCACTCTTCAGCGCCTCCCCAAGACGCGTGAAACGCTCGAGAAAGGCGTTGATGTCCGTTTGGACCTGCGTAACGCTCTCCTTCTCCTTGGGGAGAACGATCGAATGCTCCAATATCTTCACGAGGCTGAAACCCTCTCGGTGGCTCTGGAAGATCATGGTCGACTCGGGAAGGTCTCGAGCTGTTTGAGCAATTATTACTGGCGGGCAGGCATGCCCGACAAGGCCATTGCCTCGGGCGAGCGGATTCTGGGCTTGCTCGAGCGCTTCGGAGATCTGGATCTCAAGGTCTTGACGAATTACCGCCTGTCCAGGGCCTATCACGCTCTAGGCGACCTGGAACGGGCGATAGAATTTGCCAAAGTTGTCGTGCGCACACTTGAAGGGGACCTGCTCTATGAACGGCTCGGCATGGCCGGTCTGCCCTCTGTTCTGTCCCGCTGTGTTTTGGCGTTGTCCCTTTCCGCCGGGGGGAAATTCACTGAAGGGCTCGCCTATGGAGAAGAGGGGGTCCAGATTGCCGATAAGGCCAAACAAGCGTTTAGCCAGGCGGTAGCCTATTTTAGCGTTGGATTTTTGCATCTCCGGAAGGGGGAATTCGACAATGCCATCCAAAGTCTCAAACGCAGCCTTGAGGTCTGCCGCGATGAAAATATCACGATTCGCGCTCCACGGTCCGCGGCTGCCTTAGGCTATGCTTACACCCTGTCGTCTGCTCATGGGACCTCCTCTGAAAGCCTTGACCTCCTTGAAGAATCCGTGAAGAAAGCGGATTCCCTGAATTTTATGAACTTCCAGGCGCTCCAGGTGACATGGCTGGGCGGGGCTTACCTCCAGGACGGCAAACATGACAAAGCGATGGAATGCGGAGAGCGTGCACTTGTTCTTTCCCGAGAGCACAAAGAACGGGGAAACGAAGGGTGGGCCCTCCGGCTTCTCGGCGAAATCCACTCTCACGCGGACTTCATGAACCCCGGAAAGGCCGAAGAATTTTATCTTCAGGCACTTTCCCTCGCCCAAGAACTCGGGAGACCCCCCCTCGTGGCTCACTGCCGTAGGGGACTCTGGAATCTCTACCAGAAGACGAACCGAGAAGATGAAGCGCAGGACCATCTCACCCAAGCGGTTGAATTGTACCGGTCGATGGAGATGACCTTCTGGCTGAAGAAGGTGGAGGAGGCGATGGCAGAGGTTGGTGAGCAATTCGGAAAGAGTGAGTAAGGAGGTATTGTGCCTCCCGAAAACTCAAGCCCATTGATTATAAATGATAGGAATTTCGGTATGCTTTCGTCCTGGGAGACCAATTAAGGGGGAAATAACGATTCGTGCATGTTTTTAGACAAGTCAGCAAAATGTGAATTTAATTAAATAACCCCGGGATATACTTTCCTCGTTCACGTCTGTAATTTCGTTGATTTGCCTGGTGGGGACCGCGAGGATGAAGTCCTTGGATCTGCTGCTTGAGGCATGGAAAGAGTTGCCGGACCCCGGCAGAGAGGAGAAGGTCAGAGTTGCCATCGATCATCGCCCGGCGCGCCCTGAACCTCGCCCGAGAACACGGTGTGCGGGGACACGAGGCTTGGATCCTCCGGCTGCTCGGCGATCTTCATGCAGGCCTGGATTCCCCAAACGACGAGGAAGCGGAAGTGCACTATAGCCGGGCCCTTTCCCGGGCCGATGAGATTGACATGCGCCCCCTGGCGGCCCATTGCCGCCAGGGTCTGGGCTGGCTGCATAATCGGATGGGACGGGCGGATGAGGCGCATGCCGAACACGCCGTTGCCGCCGGAATATACCAGGAAATGGGAATGGCGATCCGATTTTCGGGAGCTGGAGTCCCTTGACGGGGGTGGAAAGAGGACTGAGCCCTCAATTTTTCAGTTTGACCGGCCGATATTTTTCTCAGTGTCCGCCGCGTGCCTGGCGGCGTTCTCACCCGCGATCTTTCCAAATACGGCGCCCGACATGAGACCCGATCCTCCCGGGTAGTTGTAGTAGAACAAACCACCCATCAGCTCCCCGCAGGCGTAAAGCCCCGGAATGGGATTGTTCTCGGTGTCGAGGACCTGTGTCGTGTTCCGGGTTTTGAGGCCGCCGAAAGTGAAGGTGATTCCGGCGGTGACGCCGTAGGCTTCGTAGGGCGGCTTGTCGATCCGCTGTGCCCAGTTGGACTTCGGGGGATCAATTCCCATTGTTTTCTTGCCGTCCAGAATCGTCGGGTTGAATTCCGTGTCCTGAACAGCGGCGTTGTACTCTTTCATGGTATTCACGAAGACCTCGGAATCGATGTCCATCTGTTTGGCAAGATCCTCGAGTGTGTCGGCCTTGCACTTGGTGACCTCTCGGATACGGTATTCGTCTCGCATGAGAGAGATGCATTTTTGATCGAACACCTGCCAAGCGGTTCGGCTGGGCTGTCTCAACACCCGCCGGCCGTATTCGGCGTAGGTGTAATTTCGAAAATCCGCGCCCTCATCCACGAAGCGCTCACCGTTGATGTTCACGATGATGCCGAAGGGATAGGAGTGCTTCTGGAAGCTCTCTCCTACCTTTCGGTCGCCGAACGGAGGCGCGCAGATATCCCACTGCACGGTGTGAGACGAGCTCCAGTGGCCGTGCGACTGTGCACCGATATCAAGCGCCATCTGGATGCCTTCGCCCGTGTTGTAGGGGGTGCCGCGTACCTTGGCGAGCTCCCAGTCCGGGCCCAGATAGCGGCAGCGCATCTCGGTGTTCGCCTGAAAGCCGCCCGCCGCCATCACCACGGCCGCCGCCTCGATTTCATAAGGCCCTTCCGGGCCGCGAACCTCGATACCCGTAATCTTTCCCATCCGATCGGTCAGGAGGCGCGTCGCCTTCGAGGCGTAGCGGATCTCAATCCCTTCTTTTTCGGCCTGTTCGATCTCCATGTCCACGAGACCAACGCCGCCGCCAACCGCTTCTAAAATCAGACCGCCCCAGAAGCGGAGCTTGTCCCCGACCTTGAAAGCCTGCCGACCCGAAGCCATGAGAAATCGCACGTTTTTGGTCCGGAGCCATTTCATGGTCGGAAGCGACTGGAAGATCAGCGTGTTCGCCAGATCGCCGTCGGTCATGTTGTCCGTCAGGCGGAGCATGTCGTCGAAGAAATCGTCGGTGGTGTAGGGCTTGATCTCAACCCCGGCTTTTTCCTGCTCGGATAGGTCGCCGACGAGATCGAAAATGTCTTCAGCGCTGTTGAATCCGAAGCGAAATAGCCCGCCCGTAAAATAGGAATTACCCCCGCGCCACTCCTGCGGCGCTTTTTCCAGCACGAGGACATTCGCCCCGTTCTCCTTGGCGGATAGGGCCGTACAGAGCGCCGCATTGCCGCAGCCCACGACCACCACGTCGAACCGCTCTTTTCCGTCTGTCATTCTTCTTTGGCCCCCAGATGATTTGATTGACGCCAGATAAATTTTCCCGGTTTTTGACTTTCCCACTAAAACATTTATTTTTATTGGGCGCCACTCCCGGCCGCGGGGTTTGCCTGAAAGCCGTGCTGGCGGGCAGATGACAGCCCGTCCGGAGACGAATACGCTATATTGAAATTGAAATCTTCTTGTCTGCCGTCTGCCCTTGATCGCCCTCCCTAAACCGGCTGGCGGGCAGGTGCTGGGAGCGAATGATGCCGGATGGGGCCGGCATTGAAAACAAAAGGGAGAAACGAGCCTTGAATCGCCATATGGTCACCTTCGCAACGGTTTCCAGCGTTCTCCTGCCCGTTTTCATATCGGGCGCGGCGGCGGCTGCCTCCCCGGCCCATGAGCAGCGACGGTCCGTCACGGTCCGGGGCAAGGCATCTCTTTCGGCCAAGCCTGACCTTGCGGCCATCACCTTCGGGGCGATCTCTCAGGCACCGCAGGTGGCCTCCGCACTGGAAGCCAATAACCAATCCATGAGGAAATTGTTCGAGACGATCAAGGCATTTGGAGTTTCGGATAAAAATGTACAGACCAGCGGATTCAATGTGAGTCCCCGATACGAAGGCGGACGGGCGAGACGGATTGTCGGTTATTCGGTTCGAAACAGCGTAACCGTCAAGCTGCGCGATCTTTCCCGAATCGGAGAATTCATAGCCAAAGTGGCGGGTCGAGGCGCCAACCAATTTCATGGCCTTCGCTTCATCGTCGAAAAAACACGGGAGCGGCTGGATAAATTACGAAAAGCCGCCGTCAAGGACGCCGAGCGCAAGGCGCGGATTCTTGCCGAATCGGCTGGCATGAAGCTTGGCAGGGCGATACAGATCGTCGAGGAAAGTGTCCTTGTTCCAGGACCCCGGCCCATGTTTGCCGAGCAAGCGAAAGCACTGGGGTCAACGCCGGTTGCGCCGGGCGAAGGTGCCCTGCACCTGTCGGTTAAGGCGGTATTCGAAGTTGAGTAGGAAGTTTTGTGGATAACGTGGCGAAAACCGTGCGCGCGCTCTGGACCGGGGAGACTCCCCTGAAGTCCGCGTTCTGGATGTATGCCTTCGCGGGTGTGTTGGGGTTTAAATGGGTGATGCGGACGGTCGAAAAGTACGGCTACTCCGAAGGCCCGGCTTATCTGGCTCTGAGTGCGTTGGCAATCGCTTATTCCGCCTTTGTTGCGGTTGCCGTCTGGCAGAGTGCTGCCAGATTCACAGGCGGAACAGGCTGGGCCATCGCCGCGCGAATTGCTGTGATCGTCTGGCCGCTGACGATATTTTGGGGGCCGTGATCGGATTTAATTTTCGAACAATTTTTCTTGTCCGTCTTCAAGGGCTTTGCTCGCCGCTTTGATGGCCGCTCGCTGGGCGGTGGAGATCGGTAGCGTGACGAGATCTTCTTCTTTCGCCCAGATGGTTTTGTCGCTGGAGCGGAAGCGCCCCGGTTTTTCCTTTGGGGCGAGGGTGTTCAGGACGACGAAAAGAATCTTTCGATGGGTGAGGGTGCGGCTGACGCGGGCAATTTCGCCGACCGGTCGCCAGCCGGGACCGAGAGCGTTCTGGCAAAATTTTTCGAGGGTTTTCTTGTCAGGTCGCTCCCGGTGGCCGTCCTCCATCCATCCGGGCAATTCCCACATTCCGCCGAACAGGCCATCTTCTTCCCGGCGGACCATCCGGAGTGCAATTCGGCGCTTGGCCCACAGTTGAAAAACGGTCACGTTTTTTGGGGGTTTCTTTTTTGTTTTGACAGGGCGGAGGAGGACCGTTCCCATTGCAAATGACTGGCACTCCCGCGCGAGAGGACACGCCCGGCACAGGGGGCGTTTCGGAAGGCAGACCGTGGAGCCCAGATCCATCATGGCCTGGTTGAAATCGCCAGGCCGGGATGGGGGGACGAGCGCTTCCGCTTCTTCTTCCAGCGCCCTTTTATTTGCCGGCGTGTCGACGGGACGTTCGGAGTCGAGCAGGCGGCTCAGGACGCGGATCACGTTTCCGTCCACGGCGGCCGCCCGCTCCCCAAACGCAATGCTCGCAACGGCGCCAGTCATGTAGGGACCAAAGCCTGGCAGGAGAGCGAGGGAACGGCGATCCCGCGGGAGTTGGCGCTCGGGGGATTCGGCAACGAGCTGGGCGGCGCGGTGGAGGTTTCGCGCGCGGCTGTAGTAACCGAGGCCCTGCCATTCGGAGAGGATGGCTTCGAGGGGGGCGTCCGCGAGTGAAGATATTGATCGGAAGCGGGAGAGGAACTGAGAATAGCGACCTAAAACAGTGTCAACGCGGGTTTGTTGAAGCATAACTTCGGACACCCAGATTCGGTACGGATCGGTTTCGCCGCGCCAGGGGAGCTCCCGCTTTTCGGTATCGTACCACCGGAGGAGCTTCGCGCGAATTTTCCGTCGGAGGGACGGAGGTGTCCGCAAATCCTGTTGCCGGGAGTTTGTATTTGCTCTCGAATTTGCCATGCTCTCATGACTGTGGAAATCTGGCGGGAGCCGGTAATGCCTTCCCGGTCCTGCGTGAAAGTGAATAGGGCGAACGATGAGTCGGTATTGTAGTGAAATGATGAAAAAAAATCGCGGGCGTGGCAGGTTTTTCAGGATTCTCGCCTTTTTCGTCGGAACGGCCGCTCTCGCGGGTTTGTTGTTCGCCGCCGCCCGCGCGGCCCCCGCCCAGCCCTCGCCGAGGGACCGAATTGTCATCGGTGCGATTTTGGATATCACCGGGCAGGGAGCCGCGAGGGGCCGAGAGGCCCGCGACGCACTGTTTCTGGAAGAGCAGCGCATCAACCAAATAAGGGGGAAGAGCGGGTCGGCCCAGATCCTTCTGGTGACAATCGACTCTGCCGGAAAGCCCGAGGCCGCCGCATTGGGAGTCGAGAGTCTTGCGAGCGAATATGGCGCCGTCGCTATCATCGGGCCGTCGGACAGAACCTCGGCGCTTGCTGCGGCGAAGGTGGCCGAACGAGCGAAGATACCGATGATTTCGCTGTCAGCGCCCGAGACCATACTCCGGCCCGTCCGGCGCTGGGTTTTCTCTACCGCGAATCCGGTATCGCTGGCGTCCCGCCGTACGCTTTCGCACATGCAGGCGAAGGGGTACCAGCGGGCCGCCGTTCTTGTGTCGGATGACGGATTCGGAGCGGAGGGTCGTGAAAACCTGAGCGAGATGGCTCCAGAGATGGGAATATCGCTTCTTCTTAATAGTCGGCATCGCGAAAACGAACACAACCTCCTTCCCTATCTTCAAAAGGCGCACATGCGGGGAGCCGAGGTGTTTGTCCATTGGGCGCAGGGGCCCTCGCGGTTAGCGCTAGTCCGGGCACGGCTGGCGCTGGACATCAGGCTGCCGATTTATATGGCGCTCGTTTCGGTGAGAACGATTAACCTGAAAAACCCGGGCCGATCGCTGGAAGGTGTCGTGTTTCCGGCTTCGAGGGTGTTGGCGGCGGATCTGCTCCCGAAGGGAACGCCGGGGCTGAAATCCATTCAGGCGTTCCGGACGGCGTTCAGGAACCGGATTGGCCATTTTCCCGATGGGCTGTCGGGCAGCGCGGCGGACGCGCTACGCATCGTCGAAGCGGCCTTGGAAGGAGGAAGCCTCCGGCGCAGGCAAGTCCGCGATAGCATCGAAAAAATGCAGCCGTTCGAGGGGTTGACTGGCTCGTTCTACTTCTCGAAATCGGACCACAGTGGTCTCCGCGCGGATTCGCTGGTGATGGTGAGGATCTGGAAGGGGAAATGGACCTTGGACAAGGGGGCCCGGAAAGGAAAATAATGGCGGGCTGGGACCGCCCGCGAATTTCTATGTAACTATTGATAAAACAAAAGACTAATGTTTTTTGGCGCTCCGAAAGCTCCAATCGGGGCCAATCCCCCGGAAAATCTCCGAAAAATTCACCAGATCCGTTGACAAATTGGAAGGAAACCCATATATATACGACAAAATATATCGGCGACAAAATTTGTCGTATTTTGTTGTCCGGAGGGGAGTGGGCGATGATAACCTTTTCAAAAAGAATGGATTATGGATTGATCGCCCTTTCTCATCTCGCCTCGCAGGAGGACGGCGAGGCGACGAATGCGAAGACGATTTCAACCCAATATGAAATTCCACCCGAGCTTCTGGCCAAAACCCTGCAGTTGTTGGCCAAAAGCGGGATTGTGGAGTCAAGGAACGGACCCAAGGGAGGGTATGTCCTATCCCGAAGCCCGGACTCCATATCGGTTTTTGAGGTGATTCAGGCCATAGAAGGTCACGTCGCCATGGCAAACTGCCAGGTGGGCGAGGATTCGAGTTGTGAACAGTTCAGCAAATGTCCCTTACTTCAGCCAATGGAGCGTATCCAGCAAAAGGTCGTGGACCTTCTCAGGGGGATGACCCTTCTGGATATGTCCGAAACACCAGTGGGAGTGATTCGATGAGCATTCAGTTGCCCATTTACATGGATTACCAGGCCACCACGCCGCTTGATCCGCGCGTGCTGGAAGAAATGCTTCCTTACTTCAACGAAAAATTTGGCAACGCGGCGAGCCGAAACCACAGCTACGGCTGGGAGGCCGAAAAAGCGGTGGATATCGCCCGCGAGAAACTGGCGAATGTGATCGGAGCGGATCCCCGCGAGATTATTTTCACGAGTGGCGCGACCGAGTCCGACAACATGGCGCTCAAGGGCGTCGCCGAGATGTACAAGAGCAAAGGCAAACACATCGTCACCTCCATGATCGAACACAAGGCCATCATCGACTCGGCCAAGCGCCTCGAAACATGGGGCTATGACGTGACCTACATCGAGCCTCCCGAAGATGGCATCACGACGGCCGAAATGGTCGAGGACGCCATCAGGGAAGACACCATCCTGGTTTCCATCATGGCCGTTAACAACGAAATTGGTGTCATCAATCCGATCAGGGAGATCGGCCAGCTCTGTCGCTCCAAGGGAATCCTGTTCCATACCGACGGCACCCAGGGCTACGGGAAAATCCCCATCGACGTAAATGAAGACTTCATCGACCTGATGTCGATTACCGCGCATAAGATTTACGGGCCCAAAGGCGTCGGCGCTCTTTACGTCCGGCGGCGGAAGCCCCGTGTGCGCCTCGCGGCCTTGATCGACGGGGGCGGACATGAGCGCGGCATGCGCTCTGGCACCTTGAACGTCTCCGGGATTGTTGGCTTCGGCAAGGCCGCCGAGCTTTGCCAGCAGGAGATGGCAGAAGAGGCCATCCGACTCTCCAATATGCGCGACAAATTCAAAGCCACTATGATGGAAAGTCTCGAAGAGGTTCACGTCAACGGCCATGAAACGAAGCGCATTCCGGGCAACCTGAACCTGAGCTTCCCTTATGTCGAGGGTGAATCCCTCATCATGGGCATCAAGGACGTGGCCGTATCCTCGGGCTCCGCTTGCACATCAGCGAGTCTTGAACCGAGCTACGTTCTCAAGGCGATGGGGCGCGGCGATGAACTGGCGCATTCGTCCATTCGCTTTGGTTTTGGCCGGTTTACCACGCAGGAAGAAGTGGATTACGTGGCGGAAAAACTGGTGGATGTCGTAAACCGCCTTCGTGAGATGAGCCCGCTTTACGAAATGGTCAAAGAGGGGATCGACCTCTCAACGGTGGAATGGGCCCACCATTAAAAGGGGCACGCATCTTTTGAAATTGGGACTGGTTGTCGGATGACATTTCGCGCCGTGCGTGGCGCTTTGGGAGGAAGAACCGAAAATGGCATATAGTGACAAAGTGGTTGACCATTATAACAATCCACGCAATGTGGGATCCCTGGACAAGAAAGACGGTTCCGTCGGAACCGGCGTCGTCGGAGCTCCCGAGTGCGGCGATGTCATGAAGCTTCAGGTCAAGGTGAGCGAAGAAGGTGTTATCGAGGACGCCAAGTTCAAGACCTTCGGTTGCGGCAGTGCCATCGCGTCGAGCTCTCTGGCCACGGAATGGCTGAAGGGAAAAACGGTTGACGAGGCGCAAGAGATCAAAAATACGCAAATTGTCGAAGAACTTAACCTTCCGCCGGTCAAGATTCATTGTTCCGTCCTGGCGGAAGATGCCATCAAGGCGGCGCTGAACGATTACCGCGAGAAGAACGGCCAGCCGGCAGTAGGCGATTCGCGCTCGGCGGTCTAGTTTTTATCGCGCCATGCGGCGGGAGGTTTTTTGGCCTGCTTGGCGGAAAAGAGAATGGGAAGAAGGCCATGACAACATCTGAGAAAAAATTGTCTATCGAAGTGACGGACGCTGCTGTCGAGCACGTCAAGCGGTTTATGGAAAAAGAGGGAAAGACGGACGCGGTTGTCCGTGTGGGTGTTCGCGGCGGCGGATGTTCGGGCCTTTCCTATGTTCTTCAGTTCGAGAGTGCCGATACCGTTGGGTTGATGGATCACGTCATCGAAAAAGACAGCGTTCGGGTCGTCGTCGATAAAAAAAGCATGCTCTATCTGGCGGGAACGACCCTGGACTACGAAGATGGGCTCTCGGGAAAGGGATTCACGTTTAAAAACCCCAACGCTCGTCAGTCCTGTGGTTGCGGAGAAAGTTTTTCGGCCTAGCACGGTCCTCTTGAACGCGCCGCGCCCCCGTTCTTTGAATGAGGCTGCGCGACGCGTTTTTTTTGAGAATGCCCAGCGAAGTTCCGGCCGACAATATTTTCCCGGTGAAAAGATGAGTGGTTGCGAGGCGGACAAAAAAACGGCGTTTTCCATATTCGATGAAAGCGGAGAGATTTGTCCCATTCCCGCCGAAACGGATTACTTTGCCTTTTTTTCCATGCCGCGAAAGATGGAGCTCGACGAATTTGATCTGGAGTCCAGGTATTTCAAGCTGAGCCGGAAGCTTCATCCGGATTTTTTCATGAACGCCCCGGCGTCGAAGCGCATCCTTAGCCTGGAAGCCTCCGCCCGCCTGAACGAGGCCTACAAAACGCTTAAGGATCCGATTCAAAGGGCTGTGTACCTCGTTGAGCTGGAAAGCGGAAAGTTGCAAGAGAACGATTCTACGCCTCCGGCCGATATGCTGGAAGAGATATTGGAGGCCCAGGAGGCCGTGGTCGATTTCAAGTGTTGTGAAGAAGAAGAACAGGCCGAAAGCCTTCTTCGCAACCTCGAGGCGGCGAAAGAATGCTTCGAGGCCCAGCGTTCGGGGCAACGAGCGGCCCTCAAGGACCTGGGGGAAAGGTGGGACAGGGCGGTCGAGGCGGGAGAGCCGCCCCCGGCCGAGGTCGTTCAGAAATTGCGTTCGATTCTGGGGCTTCGGAACTATATCGATAATATTTTGAGAAGCGTGCAAAACGCGCTGGAAATGGCATCGTGAACATCATAATCGGTATCGACCTGGGGACCACGAACAGTCTTGTCGCCGTCATGAAAGATGGCCAGCCGGTCATTTTGGCGCCGGATGGAGAGCGCAACATCGTTCCTTCGATCGTGAGCTTTCAGTCCGACCGGGTGAACGTGGGTGATGAGGCCCAGTCCGGTAAAACGGATAACAGCCGGAATACCATTTTTTCGATCAAGCGGTTTATGGGGCGCGGCTACGATGATGTTGCGGACGAGCTGCGCCACCTGCCATTCGAGGTCGATCCGGACAATAAGCATAGCGTTTTTGTCCTCGCCCGCGGGCGCTCCTACAGTCCACCGGAGATCAGCGCGCTCATTCTCCGCAAGCTGAAGGCACGGGCAGAAAAAGAGCTGGGCCATCCCGTCCTGCGGACGGTGATCACCGTCCCTGCTTATTTCAACGACGCGCAGCGCCAGGCGACGAAAGATGCCGGGCGGCTGGCAGGGCTGGAGGTTCTCCGGATTGTCAACGAGCCTACGGCGGCATCGCTGGCCTATGGCTTGCAACAACGGGATCGAGGCGTCATCGCCGTTTACGATCTGGGAGGCGGGACGTTCGACATCTCCATCCTCCGCGTGAAGGACGGTATTTTCGAGGTTCTGTCGACGGGCGGCGATACGCATCTGGGTGGAGACGATTTTGATCGTGCGCTGGCCGACCATCTCATTGCTCGGGTGAAAGAAGATTCCAGCATCGATCTGAGAACCGATTCGACGGTGGTGGGTGCCGTTGTGCTGGCAGCCGAAAAAGCCAAATGCGAGCTTACGGACAAGGAGGAAACCGAAATTGTCCTGGAGAATCCGGGTGGGGTTTCCGTCTCTTGGAAAGGAACGCTTACGAGGGAAGAGGCGGAGCGGATTTTTCTACCCATCGCCGAGCGGACGCTTAAACCGTGCCGCCGGGCCCTGTTGGACGCGGACCTGCCTGAAAGCGGGGTGGACGATGTCGTTCTGGTGGGCGGCTCCACCCGGATGCCCCTAATCCGGCGGATGGTCAGTGATCTTTTCGGCAAAGAAGCCCATTCAGAGCTGAACCCGGACGAGGTCGTTGCGCTCGGCGCGGCGGTGCAGGCCGATATCCTCGCGGGTGGGCGAAAAGACATGCTTCTTCTGGACGTGTCGCCCCTTTCGCTTGGAATCGAGACGATGGGCGGCGCGATGGGCTGGATCATTCCGCGCAACACGACAATACCGACCAGCAAGCGGGAAATTTATACAACCTTCAAGGACCACCAGACCGGGGTGGACATTCAGGTGCTCCAAGGCGAGCGGGAATTGGCGAAGGACAATCGCTCACTTGCGAAGTTCCGGCTGGGCATCGATCCCGCCCCGGCGGGGATGGCGCGGATCGAGGTAACTTTCCTCATCGACGCCAACGGAATTTTGAACGTGACGGCACGGGACCTACGGAGCGGAAAAGCCGCCTCGGTCGAGGTTCAGCCTTCCTATGGTCTGACCGATGAGCAGGTCGAGCAGATGCTCCTTGAATCGTTTGAGTACGCCGAAGAGGACATCCGGCAGCGGCAGCTTCTCGAAGCGCGGAATGAGGCGGAGAGCATTCTCACGGCGGCCGCTCGGGCGCTTCGGGAATACGGAAAAGATCAGATCGGCGAAAAGGAATTTGCGGCGATTTCCACCGCCATATTGGGCGCGGAGGAAGCCATGCAGGGTGACGATCACAGCGCCATTCGAGATAAAATCGACGCGCTGAACGATGTTACGCATTCTCTTGCCGAGCGAATGATGGACGATGTTTTAAAAGAAGCATTGACCAACAAAAAGTTGAGCGAGGCGATGAAAGATTAGTTCTCCCTCCGGGGCGGGCATTTCATGTGGGGAAATCAGATGGCCAAGCTGCATTTTAAAGATGAAGACAAAACGATAGATATTCAGGTAGGGCAGAACATCCTTGAGGCTGCCCTGGCGAATGAAATCGACCTCGACCACGCCTGCGGCGGCGTATGCGCCTGTTCGACCTGCCACATCAAGATCCGGGAGGGGTTCGACCTGTTTCCCGAGGCTGAGGAAGAGGAAGAGGACCAACTTGACGACGCGCGGGACATCGAGCTGTGCAGCCGTCTGGCCTGCCAGTGCACGCTCCAGGAAGAAACGGACCAGGTGATCGAGGTCGAGATTCCTCTCTGGAACGTGAATCTTGTACAAGAGGGGCCCGACGCGGCCCACCAGGCCCACTAATTGTTTTTTGCAGGAGAAAGTGCTTTGGAAAAGTTGACTTGGGATGACGCTGAGGATATCGGTATCGCGCTGATAGAAATTCACCCCGAAGCGGATCCCCTGAAGGTGCGGTTTACGGATCTCCATCAGTGGGTGCTGGATCTGGAAGAGTTCGAAGACGATCCGATGAAATCAACTGAAGGAAAGCTCGAAGCGATTCAGATGGCCTGGCTGGAAGAGTGGAAAGACGAGCACGGCGGCTAGGGATTCGTTCGTCCTCGGCTGAAGTCGAAGCAGGAAATCCGGGCGGCTTCCCGGTTCCGCGGTAACGAAAAACATTTGATATTTTCCGCAATTCCTTCGACATTCTTTTCAGTTAACTTGTGGTGGTATTTTTTCGAAACCCGCGCCCACTCGAGAGGCAGGGCATTGGTCCGGACCGTTGGCGGGCTGTGACCGATGGGCTAGGATGTCCCCGGTTTCACCTCGCAATACTCAAAGTAGGATGAACCCCGTGTCATGGGGAGGGAGTTCAATGGCCGGAGTGGAAGAGAAGCTTGCGGGGGGGAGTCTTCTTCTCGATAGAGATGGTGTGATTGCCACCATTACGATCAATCAACCCGAGCGCATGAACGCCATCGAGCTGGAGATGTGGTCGGAGCTTGGCCGAGTTGTCCCCGAGTTGGACGCGAACGGATCCGTTCGCGTGCTCGTGTTTCGCGGTGCGGGAGAGCGGGCCTTTTCTGCGGGCGCAGACATCTCCCGCTTCGAGAAAGAACGCTCAAACTCCACCCAGGCACGAGAATACTCGAAGCGATTCCTGACCGGACTCGATGCCATCGAGGATTTCTCCAAGCCCACCATATCGCTCATCCGGGGCGCCTGCGTGGGCGGTGGCGTAGAGCTCGCCGCAGCCACGGATTACCGGATCGCGGGTGAAACGAGCCGTTTCGGCGTTCCGGTGGCCAAGCTGGGCCTGGTGGCTGGATATTCGGAGCTTCGCCGCTTTGTTCACACCATTGGTCCCGCTCGGACGATGGACATGCTCCTGACCGCGCGCCTGTTTACGGCTCAGGAGATGCTCAACGCGGGATTTCTGGCCCAGGTGGTTTCCGATGAAGAAGTGGAAGGCGCCGCCTATAAGACGGCGGATCGCATCGCATCACTCGCTCCGCTCGTCCAGAAATGGCACAAATATTTCGTCAAGACCATCCTTCGCGATCCGGCCCTGTCGGACCTGAGCGAAAAAGACATCGCCATGCAATTTGAATGTTTCGACACGGAGGATTTTCGGGAAGGCGTAGACGCGTTCCTTGATAAGCGGACGCCAAAGTTTGAGGGGAGATAATAAGCGGTGACGTCCGGCCAGGAAAAAGCCCTCGAGGGCGTACGCGTTCTGGAGGTGTGTCAGATCATGGCGGGCCCCTTTTGCGGAGCCCTTCTGGGCGATATGGGCGCCGATGTGATCAAGGTCGAAAAGCCCAACGGTGGCGACGACGCCCGCCACATCGGCCGCTACTTTTCTGGGGGTGAGGGCCACGGTTTCATGAACCTCAATCGAAACAAGCGGAGCCTTGCTATTGATCTGAAGTCCGAAAAAGGCTACGCCCTCTTTCTCGAGCTTGCCGCCAGCGCCGATGCCCTGATCGAAAACTTCCGTCCCGGTACGATGGAACGCCTCGGCTACGGCTACGAAGACCTGAAAAGGATAAACCCCGGCCTCATCTATGCTTCCATCTCGGGCTACGGCCACACGGGTCCTTATCGCGAGAGGGGCGGCTTCGACCTCGTGGCACAGGGCCTCTCCAGCCTGATGAGCTTCACCGGAGAGCCGGGCCGTCCCCCGGTGAAAATTCCCATTCCCGTCTGTGATTTGAACGCCGGCATCTACACGGCATTCTCGATACTTTCCGCCTACATTTATAAGCAACGGACCGGAAAAGGCCAGAAGATTGATACTGCTCTCGTAGACGCCGGCCTCGGCTATACTTTCTGGCAAGCCTCCCAGTTTTTTCCCGAGGGCGAGGTGCCGACTCCGCGTGGCTCGGCCCATGAAATGACCGCACCATATCAGGCCTTTAAGTGTTCCGACGGATATCTTGTGCTGGGCGCGGCGAACCAGCCGAACTGGGTACGGGTGTGCAAGGCTATTGGTCGAGAAGACTTCATGGATCGGGACGAATACAAAACCGACAAGGATCGCGCGGGCAATTACCTCGCGCTGGCAGAAGAACTCAACGAAGTTTTTGTGAAAAAACATCGCGACGAATGGCTCGCGATTCTGGAAAAAGCGGAGGTTCCCTGCGGCCCGATACTCGATATGCAGGAAGCTTTCGACCATCCCCAGATACAGGCGCGCGAAATGGCCGTTGAGGTGGATCATCCCACTGCCGGTCGAATAAAAGTCCTCGGCCTGCCGCCCAAGCTTTCCGAGACGCCGGGGGGGGTTTGTCGGCCCTCGCCCTTGCTGGGCCAGCACACCAACGAAATTCTCAAGGAAATCGGAAAGAGCGACGAAGATATCGAGCGTCTTCGAAGCGAAGGCGTTTTAGTCTGATCCCGCTTCTCCCCGCAGTTGCCCGGGAGGAACCCTCATGCCACAGGATTCGGAGCCGTTGCCCGCCGGGATTTACCTTGTGGCGACCCCAATCGGTAACCTCGAGGATATTTCATTCCGGCAGAAGCGAATTCTGGAAAATTGCGATCTCATCGCCTGCGAAGATACCCGGCGGACAGGCCTCCTGCTCTCCCGCATCGGAATCAAGAAACCTCTCCTGAGCTATCACGAGCACAACGAACGCGAACGGGCGGAGCAGATATCGGAAAAAGCCAAGGCGGGCGGGCGAATCGCCGTCGTCTCAGACGCCGGAACGCCCGGCATCTCGGACCCGGCCTACCGCGTCGTGCGCGCCGCCGTGGATAAGGGGGTTCCGGTCGTCCCGATTCCGGGGCCGTCGGCGGCGATATCTGCGCTGGTCGCCTCCGGACTTCCGACGGATCGATATGTGTACGAAGGGTTCTTGCCTCAAAAGGGTGAACGCCGCTGGCGCCGGGTGGAGGCGCTTTTAGAGGAAGAGCGCACGGTGATCCTCTATGAATCCCCCCACCGGGTCGGCCGATTGGTCGATGAAATATCGAAAAGAGCACCGGGGCGTCCCTTGGCTGTCGCCCGCGAACTCACCAAGCTCCACGAGGAGATACTGAGAGGAACCGCTTCGGAGCTCGCTGGTCAATTAAAGGGAAAAGCCGTGAAGGGGGAGTGTGTGTTGCTGATCGGGCCGAAGCGAATGGAGGAAAAGGCCTCTTAGCCCGGATTGCCCCCTGCTATCTTCCGGGAAGATATTCCCATCGTCAGATGTTACAATAAGGGAAAGCGATATACGCATCTCCCGGCCAGCTACCCTTTACCGCAAGGAGCCTTCGCATGCGTCTTGATAAACGGGTCATTCTTTGTTCGTCTCTCGTCGTCTCGATTTTTTTGATGCCGGCTTCGGTGGTCTTCGGCGCGGAGAAGAAAACCCCTTCCCCTGATAAAATCGTGATCGCCACCTATGGAGACGAAAAAATTACCCTCGAAGAGCTGGATAATTTTCTCGACGGTCTTCCGGAGAACATTCAGGCAATTGCCCGGCTCCGGAAGGCGGAGATGCTGGACAGCCTGCTCAGTCGCCGGATGATATTCGAGTACGCGAAAAACAAGAAATACGGCGAGAAGAAAGCCGTGAAAGACTACATAAGGCGCGCACGCCGGGAGATTATGATTCAGGTCGCGGTTCAGGAAATTGAAAAAAGCGCGAAGCCGACCGAGAAAGAACTGAAAGCAGAATATCAGAAGAATAAACAAAAATTCCAGGAGGGAGGAAAGGTGACAGCCTCCCATATCATGGTGGCGTCCGAGAAAGAGGCAAAGGATCTCATATCAAAGTTGGAGAAGGGATCCAAATTTGCTGAGTTGGCCAAAAAATATTCGCTTGCACCTGAACGTGCGAACGGCGGGAGTCTGGGGGAGATGGCCCGGGGACACCACAAAACAACGGGTCTGCCGGAAGTGATCGAACAGACCGCGTTTTCCCTCAAGCCCGGCGGCTACAGCGGAGTTGTGAAAAGCCCGTATGGCTGGCATGTCGTTTACGCGTCGGCGAAAAACGACGCTCGTCAAATGTCTTTTGACGAGGCCAGGCCCACACTGGAAAAGGATTTGGGAGACAAGAAGCGCACGCAGGCCATTGAAGATTTGATTGTCAAACTAAAGAGTGATTACAAAGTCAAAAAATTTCCCGAAAAAATTAAATAGTTCAGAATAGGTTCAGGCCGCAATCGGGTTTTTCCGCGCGGGTATCTGACGGTGCAGCCAGAGCGAAGAGAATACGGACAGGACCAGGACGACGATGATGATCGAAAAGGGAATGACGTAGCTTCCGGTGAGATCGAACATGATGCCCGCCAGTGGCGGACCGACCACCCCACCCAGGCCGTAGCAAATCTCGACGAAGCCGACGATCACGCCGAACGTCGGTCCTTCGAAGATGTCTCCGTTCATGGCGGAGCCGCAGGCGCTCATGCCTCCCAGCCCCGTCCCGTAAATCAGCACGAAAACATAGGCCAGCGGAAGTCCGCCCCCCAGCAAAGGCAACAGCAGCAGCAAAACGAGCCCCACGCTGATGACCATCGCGAAAACGGCCGTGGCAAGCCCTCGACCGATAGCGTCCCCAATTCGACCTCCAACCACGCTCCCCACGACACGCAGAAATCCGACCATGCCAAATATAAACGCGGCGGCGGCCGTAGAGAATTCGATATCTATCAGATAGCTCGGCAGCTGGCTCAGAATGGTATTGTTGTTGAAGCCAATGGTGAAATACAGAAACATCATGGCCCAGAACCGCATGTCCCCTTTCAGGGTGTGAAAAACACTTCTCACGCTTTTGTCCGTCCCGTTTTCCGCGGAGCCGTTTTCGGCGGAACCGGCCGTGCTTTCATCCGGAGAGTAGGGCTGACCGTCCCGGCCCTGGCCTACATCCTCCGGCCGATCCCGCAATAGCAAAAAGCTGGTTGGGGCGATGATGATCAGAACGAAAAGCCCAAACAAAAAATAGGCGGCACGCCAGCCATAGGCGGTGATGATGCGCTCGATGAGCGGGGAGAGAGCCAGCATCCCGAAACCGATGCCGGAGAGGACAATTCCCGTGGCACGCCCGCGCTGCCGGAGGAACCATCGGGGCATGATGGAAGTGTTGGTGGCGAAGCCGTTCAGGGCGAGTCCGATTCCCCCGAAGAGGCCGATGAGAAGGTAGATGTGCCAGATAGAGCTGATGAAGTAGCCGCCCATGAAGCTGAGTCCCACCACCACGCAGCCCCAGGGCATAATTGCGCGCGGGCCTTTTCTCTCCAAAAGAGAGCCCACATATGGTGCCGTGACCGCGTAGACGAGAAGCGATAGAGAAAACGCGCCGCCGAGAAGGCCTCGGCTCCATTTAAATTCCTCAATGAGGGGAACCTGGAAAATACCGAAGGAAAAGCGGGATATGATTTGGAATGCGAGGGTGAAGAACCCCAGGCCGACGATGATCCAGCCGTAGTAAATCCGGGGTGCTTTGATGCGAGGTGCGGCAGAGTTTATCGTCATGAAAAATACCCTAAACAGCAAGAATAAAATAAGGTTAGCCGGACAAAAATATCAGGTGTTTGATTCAGTTTGTACGGTGGAGATACGAAGGCTGATAATATGCCTTGATGATAAAAAAGCAAACGGTTTAAGATTTTTATGCCTCCCAGAAGGCCATCGCCGACTGGAAGTGAATGTCCGTCGTATCTTCAGGGTTTTTCGCATACCCTCCTCCGAGCGTTCCAGCCACGGGAACCGATCGGCGCTTGCATTCTCTCAATACGAAATCGTCGCGCTCTCGAAGCCCCTCCTTTGTCAGCTTCAGAGTCCCGAGCTGGTCGTCCATGTAGGGGTCGGCCCCTGCCTGATAAACTACGATGTCGGGCCTGTGGCGATCGAGGATGCCGGGGATATGCTCATGAAGCTTGGAAAGGTAATCCGCATCGCCGGTCAAATCGCTAAGGCCGATATCCAAATCGCTTTTTCTTTTTGGTGGATAGATGTTCTGTTGGTGGATGGAAAATGTGAAAACGCTCTCGTCGTTCCGGAAGATATGCGCGGTTCCATTTCCCTGATGAAGGTCGCAATCGATCACGGCGGCGCGTGAAATCCTTTCTTTGCTCCGAAGTACGCAAACGGCCACAGCGAGGTCGTTGACATAGCAGAATCCTTCGGCGCAATCATGGAAGGCATGGTGAAAACCGCCGGAGAGGTTCAGTGCCAGCCCGTTTTTCAACGCCTGATGGGCCGCGAGTGTGGTGCCCCCCGTGGAGAGAAGGCACCACCGGACAATTTCGGGTGTGAGTGGAAGTTCGCTGGGCAGGGTCCGTTCCGTATGAACGTAAGAGCGTATATCTGCAATGTATTCAGCGGAGTGTACAAGAAGAAGCTCTTTTTCCGTCGCTTCCTCGGGCCGGGCAAAGGCGCTTTCGGGGATTCCTGCTTCGCGGAGTCGTTCGTAGGTTTTTCGGAATTTTTCCACCTGGAGGACGTGCGGGCCGATATCGGCGTGGTAATCGGGGTGAAAGACAAATACGGCCACAGGTTATCCTCGTCTGGAGGGTGCCGTAAGATCCGCACGGCTAGATAACACCTTTTTCACGAAAACAGGTGAGTTCTTCCGGGGTGTAGCCCATCTGACCGAGTATTTCGTCAGTGTGTTTTCCTTTCGGAGGGCCTGCCCACTTGATGCGCCCCGGCGTGTCCTTCATCCGGGGGATAACGTTTTGCATGCGAAGAGTGCCCAGCTCCTCGTCTTCTACCTGGGTAAAAGTTTCTCTGTGTTGGACATGAGGGTCATTGAGCAGTTGCTCGATGTCGTAGATGGGGCCCAGGGCGCCTTCGAACTCCTGAAAGTGCCGGACGGTTTCGTCGAGCGTGTGCGCCCCGATCCAGCCCTGGATCGCCTTGTCAAGCTCGGCCATGTGGGCCACGCGCCCTTCTTGGGTCTGCATTCGGGGGTCGTCCGCCAGGTCGGCGCGGTCGATGGCCTGCATGATTCGCCGGTAAATGCTTTCGGCGCTCGCGGAAATGACGACATAACGGCCGTCCTTGCAGCGGTATGAGTTCCGGGGTGCGACGAAGGGAATGGAATTTCCCGTGCGCGTCTGGATGGTTCCGAGCTGATCGTACATCAGGGACTGGGGGCCCAGAATGGTCGTAATCGGCTCGTATATGGCGTTGTCGATCACCTGCCCGGGCGCATCGTGCACATCGCGGTGGTAGAGCGCCATCATGACAGCGTAGGTGCCGCACATCGCGCTGATCCCGTCCGCGAGGGCAAACGCGGGAAGTGTCGGCGGCCCGTCCGGGGAACCGGTGATGTGCGCGAAACCGCTCATGGCCTCGGCGAGGGTGCCGAAGCCCGGCCGCTTGGCGTAGGGGCCTTCCTGTCCAAAGCCGCTCGTACGCATCAAAACCAGCTTTGGATTCAGCGCATGGAGCGTCTCCCAGGAAAGCCCCCATTTTTCCAGTGTTCCTGGCCGGAAATTCTCGACAAGTACATCAGCCTTCCTGCAGAGTTTCTTCAAAATTTCCTGCCCCTCCGGACTGGAGATATTCAGGGTCACGGATTTTTTGTTCCGACCCGTGTACTTCCACCATAGAGAAACACCGTCCTTCAGGGGCGCAAAATTGCGGAGCGAGTCGCCTTTCGGATGTTCGACCTTGATCACTTCCGCTCCGAAATCGGCCATGAAAGTCGCTATCCAGGGCGCTGCGAATAGTGTCCCGATGTCTACGACAGTGACGCCTTCGAGTGGCAGGGATTTTGGTTGAAGGGGCACGGATATGCTCCACACGCAAGCGGAAGCCCTTCGCGATGAGGGAATCCGCGCGGCACGATCGGTCAGGGTGACGAATGAGCTGAATTTTCCCTCATGGTAGCAGACGCTATTTCTGGACACCAACCCCGAAATGCCGGCCATGGACTTCCCGGCCGGGAGTTGGGATAATTTATCCAGCGGATCGTATTGTCAGGAGCCGGGAAGCCGCTCCCGGACACCGGATGCAGGGGAAGCCATGCGACGTGCTTTGATAACGATTGTTCTCCTCCTTGTTTTCTTTTTTCTGCCTCCATATATCGGTATACCGAATCTCGGGCCGGGCGGCGTTCGCTGGGAGACGGATGAGGCACACGCCCGCTTCGGCCGGATGCGGTCGTTCGGCTTTCGCGGATCGCGGGGCAGTTTCCGCTCGCGGAGATTCGGCTCCAGGGGGTTTGGAACGCCCCGATCACGTTTCGGAGCTGGGAGAAGGACATTTCGTCCTACCCAGAGACCGTTCGGCCGCGGTGCGTTTGGTGGCGGCTGGGGGTTCGGCGGGGGCTTTATGGCCGGGTTGGGCGGAATGCTTCTGGGCGGCATGCTGGGAAGAGCCCTCTTCGGCTATGGCGGCATGGGTTCCGGCGGCGGTTTCGGAGGAATCGGACTGCTTGAAATTCTGCTGATCGGTGGCGGGATATTTCTCCTTCTCCGGTTCTTGCGGAACCGGAGCGCACCGGCCTATAGCCGGGCGGGAGCGGATTACAGCGCCTCCGATCCCTATGGCGTGGGCGATCATTACGAAACAGGAGAGAATTATGGGGGAAGGGTTTATCGCGGTCCCGACATTGGATCGCGGGGAGAATCTTCCTCCGGCTATGGCAGGGGCTCGGGACCGGTGGCGGCGAGCTATTCGGCCGACTCCCGGGCGGAGGAGGGCCTGCCGGGAATTGTACGGGAGGATTCTTCTTTTTCACGTGAGAATTTCCTGCTCGATTGTCGCGAGAATTTTCTCGCCTTTCAGAAAGCTTGGGTGGCGCGCGATTTGGAGTCGGTTCGCTCCCTGCTGGATAAGGATATTTATGCGGAGTGTGAGCGTGACCTCGCCGTCCTTCGAAGCGAGGGCCGGGTGAATAAGCTCGATAATGTGGAAATTCGCCGTATCGATATCGTCGAGAGTTGGCAGGAAGAGGGCTTTGATTTCATCACCGTGAGCTACGAGGCGAGTCTTTTGGATTACGTGATTTCGGAGCCTACCGGGGATGTCTTGGAAGGCAATCCGAACACACCCGTCGATTTCATCGAATACTGGACCTGGGCAAGGCGCTCGGGCCCCGGCAGCTGGTTCTTGTCGGCCATCGGACAAGGCTGAAGATGAGCCGGCGCGGACGGAGAAACCCCATTTTCTTGATTGCCTTGCCGGTATTCCTTTCTGCATGCACGGTTGTTTATTTGCCTGAAAACACGCGCGCGGTCCGGATGGATACGATGAATGTCAGAGGAGCTTCTTGCCGCGGAGAAGGACGAAACGGGCGCACCTACTTTTGGCGGCGTACTCCGGACGTCATCGCGGTTCGAAAAAACGCGTTTCCCCTGATCGTTACGTGTGAAAAACCGGGATTCGGGAAAATAGTCTCTGTTGTCGAGGGACGGGTATATCATTCACCGCCTCCTGGAAGCCTGAAGGAAGCGGCCCGAAGGGCGGTGAATTATTTCACAAACACGTTCCGGGATGAGCCGGTGGAAAGCGATGAGCCGCTTCACATCAAGGTTCCAATGGAACCCGAGATTACGTTTTCCGATGAACGGAGAAGATACAGGACGAAAGCCATACCAAAATAACGGTACTGCGGGGTGCGTCCCGGGTTGTCTCGTCAGGTTGAAATGTGAGTTGAGTCAGGATGGCTTTTCGGTCCGGGACTCTTCGCTTTCTCCGTATTTCTTCCCACCCTCCCAGTCCTTGAGCGACCACCACAGATAGAGAATGGTTCCCAGGATGGCGATCATCGTGGCGGCGAAACCGACGAGTAAAGCCGGTGGTAGTCCGGATCTGTATGAATGGGTTCCCTGGCCGATGGGTCCGACGGTGATATTGCCCGGGACGGCGGACGCCGGAGCGGACTGGCGGGTGGCGATGATTGCTTGCTCTTCCTGGTATTTCGAGTAGGTCCAGTAGCCCAGCATACCCAAACCGATCAGAAGAAGAAGGGTGCATACTGGCCATTTGAGACCGCTTCGTTTTTCTTCGCCCGTTTTCAATTTCGCACCTTTGGGATGATTTCCTCAATGAGATAGCTCATTTGATCCATGTCCTCTTCAGGCTCTCCGGTGGGCCTTAGGATAAAGTGCCTCGCGCCCGCTTTCTTGAACGCCTCAAATTGCTCGATGCACTGTTCGGTTGAGCCGTGAATCAGGTATTTATCTGCAATGCCCTTAAAGTCCATGTTGTAGCGCTTCGATAGATATTCCGTTCCCGTTCGCAAAGCGCGCTCGGAGTCCCCGTCGACATACATAAAGGCATGATGGGCGGGTGTCCATTTTCCTTCGTCGATAGAAAGCGTCCGTCCCCCTTCCCCGGCCCAATCCTGAATTTGCGCCAAGCCCTCGGCGAAGCGTTTTGCCGTATAGAGGTAAGATACATAGCCATCTCCCGCAAGCGCCGCGCGCTTTCGAGCTGCCTCGCTACGGCCTCCGATCCAGATGGGCGGCCCGCCGGGCGTAAGCGGCTTCGGCCGCTGATGCGCTCCCTCGAATTTCCAGAAACGCCCGTGGTGGCTCACCGCCTCACCGGTCCACAGCTTGCGGATAATTTCGATGGATTCGTCCGTCCGTGCGCCGCGCTCCTTTATGGGAACGCCGCTGAGCTGGAACTCTTCTTTTCCTTCCCCGCCGACGCCGATCCCGAAGACAAAGCGTCCGCCGCCCGAAAGGTAGTCCACCGTCGAGGCAATTTTGGCCGCAACGCCGGGCCGGCGAAGAGGCAGGAGATAAACGGCCGAGCCGATCATGAGTCGCGAGGTCCGGGCCGCAAAAGCCGCCAGTGTGGTCAGGCTCTCCGAGAAATAGCCGCCGTGGAAAGCGATGTGATCCCCGATCCAGAGCGAATCGAAACCCATCCGTTCGATATTCTCCACCAGCGAGAACATCTCGTCCGGCGGGGTCGGACGATCGGGGTGCATGCCAAAGGTGATACCGAACTTGATTTCCGATTTCATTTTTCTTTTTTCCGTGTGATTTTCCCGGCTTGAAATTTCTCAATTTCGCCGGAGGGGGAGATAAAGGGATCAAAGCCTATCCACGGGATTTTGGCGGGATTGTAGCATGGGGCTGGTGTCTTTGTTTCCCGGATCAGCTGGTGGCGGAGTGTGTCAATTGGCGGTCCTCCGGGCGTCATTTTTCCCTCGTTTTGAGGTGGGGTTGGGCGTCTCAATCGGTGGAATTACCCAAATAAGTCATTGATATAAAATGTTTTATTTAATTATCACGAATTGGCACCAATCCTGCTCTTCTTTACTGAGGAAAAAGGTGCGCTCAAGCTTGAATCAACAAGGGAGACTTAAAATTGGTTGAAACACGGATGGACGCGGCGATTTCCCGGGCGGTTTCTCCAGCGGCGGACAATCGAACGAGCCGGGCCGCCGGGGGCGAAAAATTCGAGGTTAAATTGCCGGAAAAGCCCACGGGCGTTGAGGCGGATGTAGCCCGGATTTTCGCGAAACGTGCGTTTCAGGTAGGGTCCGTCGAAAAAACCAGCACTCCCATCGCCCCGGCGGGCGCCTCCCGGGGGCAGAAACTGAACATACGCGTATAGGTTAATATTTCCGGACAATTTTCGAATTCCAAAAGCCAATCAGGGTCAACGGGCTCCGATGAGAGTATTGGTTGTGTGCCCGGAGGGCTCCTCCGTTCTATAGCCGCGTGCCGGCTTTATTTTTACGCGACCCCGATTTACTTTTTCCCCTCGTTTTGACACCCTTCCCCGCCCGGCGGTAAGGTTCAGCCGGACCGGATCGTTCTATTCATTTCTTCTATTTTGAAAGGGCTGTTTCCGTGGTCGATATCCGCCCGTTCCGGGCAATACGTCACGCCAAGGTTTCTCCCGAAGAGATGGGCGAGGTCACATCCCCTCCTTATGATGTGTTCACGCCCGAACTTCAGCGGGCTTTTTACGATCGGCACCCGCACAACGTCGTCCGCCTCATCCAGGGGGAAATTCTAGAGGGCGAGGCCGATGACGAGGGGCGCATCGGCCGCGCAACCGGATTTATTTCCAACTGGCTCAAAGAGGGAATTCTTGCCGCGGACCCCAGCCCCGCAGTATATCCCTACCTCCAGAGTTTCACCCTTCCCGGCGGAAAACGTCTGGAGCGCCGCACATTTTTTGCGGCCGTCCGCTTGGAAAAGTATGGCGAGGGGAAAATCTATCCCCATGAGCAGACCTTTCCCAAGCCCAAGGGCTTTTTGTTCGGCCTTTACGGAAAGTGCGGCGCGCACTTCGGGCCCATCTTCAGCTTCTACAGCGACTCGGAAGATACGGCGTTTTCCTCTCTTTCCTCTTCGATGAATGGAGACCCCATTGCCGACTTCGAGGACGACGGCGTGCGTCACACCCTCTGGCGCTGCGACGATCCGGCGGCCATCGAGGCGGTCCGGCGGGCCCTGGCCGACAAGGAGGCGTTCATCGCGGACGGCCATCACCGCTACGAAACCTCGCTCAATCTTCAGGAAGCAGCTCGTCAAAACGGAACGGCCTTAAGCGGCGAGGCCGATTACACGCTCATGTGTCTCGCGAACGCATCTGACCCCGGCATGGCGGTGCTTCCCACTCATCGGCTTTTGAAAAAACTGGGTGCATCGGTGGATGAAGCCCTCGCCCGGTTGGCCGATTCTTACGAGATCACCGAAGCCCCCGCTCCCGCCGGGGGCGAGGGGATTGCTGTTTCGGAGCGCCTGAGCGAGATGGCCGGGGGCGGCAAAACCGTCTTCTGCCTCTATGACGGAAAAGGCCCGCTCCGCTATCTCACGAGAAAAGCGGATGAGCCTGGCGACGGCGACACCATCGCTCAAGCCGTATCTTCGCTCGACGTGAGTCGCCTTTCGGATGATGTGATCGACGGGGCGTTTAAGGCCTCGCATGATGAGGTCGATATCGCTTTCACGCCTGATCCCGAACTCGCGCTCGCCGCCGCTCGGGCGGGAGAGTGCGCCGTCGCGCTGCTGCTCAACCCCACACCGGTCGAATCGGTGGTGCGGATCGCCAAGGCGGGCGGCAAAATGCCGCACAAATCGACCTACTTTTTTCCCAAGCTCCGCACCGGGCTCGTCATCCACGCCTTCGCTCCGCCCGCGTCGGGTTAGGCGCGCCCTCCGGCTCATGGGCTCATGAAAATCGAGCAGGCCGAGTTCATCACCAGCGCGGCGGACCAGCGCGGATGGATCCTCGCTGAAGTTCCTGAGATCGCCATCGCCGGCCGGAGCAACGTCGGCAAGTCTTCTCTCATCAACGCGCTCACTCGCCGGAAGAAGCTCGCCAAGACGAGCGGTACGCCCGGCAAGACCCAGCTCATCAACTTTTTCCGGATCGACAACACCTTCGTGCTCGTCGATCTGCCGGGCTACGGCTTCGCGAAAGTTCCCATCGCCGTAAAGAAAAACTGGCAGCGCATGGTCGATCAGTACCTCCGCGAGCGTGAGGCGCTTCGGGGCGTGATCGTCCTGATCGATTCACGGCGCGGCGCGAGGGAAATGGACCTCGACCTTCTCGAGTGGCTGGCCGAGGCCAATCTGCCCGCCTGTCTCGCCCTCACGAAGACCGACAAGCTCAAGCAGGGCGAGCGGAAAAAGGCGGCGGACGATCTGATTAAGACCCTGATGGAGGGCGGCGCTCGCTATGGACGGTGGTCCGGGCCCATCCTCACCAGCGCCGAGAAGGGCTGGGGGCGGAAGGAGCTCCTGGCCCAGCTTGATGAGTGGCTGGAGGAAAGCGTTCCGTCCGATGGCGGCGTGATCCGCCGAGCGAAAGTTTACGGCGATTTTCCTGATATGCCGCCACAGGGAATGCGGGGTGGTTCGCGGTAAGAGGCACGCTCCGGTGCATGGCACCCGCCGATTTGATATGGTTCTTGCGTCCTTGACGAGACTCGTTTTTCGCTCCCCTTGAAGACGGAGGTTCCTTTGCCGCTCAAGAAAAAGGCCGCCAAATCGGCCGCGAAGACAGTTAAAAAACCGGCGGCGAAGACCAAGACCGCCGTTAAGAAAACGGCCGCGAAGAAAAAACCGGCCAAGAAAAAAGCGCCCGCGAACGTCATGGGCTGGGCCCCCGGCGTTCCGAAGGAAAAGCCCAAGGGCCGCGTCTACGACGGGCCGCTCAGCGTGAACGCCAGGCCCAAAAAAACCGACCGCATCTTTTTCGGGACGGGGGGCGTCCCCCATTCGGCCAAACCGCAGAGCCATCCCGGCGCGATCAAGCGCCTGCACGAGCTCGGCCTCGGCGTGTACGAGATGGAGTTCGTCCACGGCGTGCGCATCCGGCCCGAGACCTGCGAAGAGGTGATGGCGGCCCGGAAAGAAACGGGTGTCCGCGTGACGGCGCACGGGCCCTACTACATCAACCTCTATTCGCTGGAAGCGGAAAAGCTCGAGGCGAGCCGGAAGCGCGTCCTCGACACGGCGCGGGCGCTCCAGGCCTGCGGCGGCGACGGCGCGTGTTTTCATCCCGGCTTTTATCAAAAGCGCGACGCCGCCGAGGTGTACGCGTTCATGACAAAGCAGGTCGGCGAGCTGGCCGACATTCTGGCGGAAGAAGGGTGCCCGGTGCGGCTCGACCCGGAGACGACCGGGAAGGGGAGCCAGTTCGGCTCGCTCGATGAGCTGACCGGGATGACCAGGGAGCTTCAGGGGAAAAATGTGGGCATGACGGTGGACTTCGCCCACATGCACGCCCGATCGGCCGGGGCGAAAAACACCTACGATGAATTCGCCGCCCAGCTCGAGCAGATCAAGAACAAGGCGGGGAAAGCGGCGCTCGCCTCGATGCACATTCATCTTTCGGGCATCGCCTACACCGAAAAGGGCGAGGCGCATCACCTCGAGCTGGACGAGTCCGACATGAACTACCCGGATCTCTTCCGGGCGCTGATCGACTTCGGCGTCGTGGGAAGGGTCGTCTGCGAAAGCCCGGCCCTCGAATACGACGCCCTCATCATGCAGAAGGCCTACCGGAAGCTGAACGGGAGTTGAGCCTCTATTTTTCCGCACGAAACCGCTTGACTCTGGACCATAATACGGCGTGTATCCTTTTACGCATGGAGAGTGGTTCCCGGCGGCAAGTCGCAGAGGAGAGCGATGATGGCGGATGCGGACAAGGCAAAAAAATTCGGCTGGATCGGATCCATTTTTTCGGGTGCGGCCTGCTCTGCTTGATGAGCCCCGGCGCTGGCTCCGGGTCTCGGGGCCTCGGTGTTGGGCGGGCTGGGCGGCCTGACCCCCTATCGTCCCTACTTCATCGCGTTCGCGATCCTGATGCTCGGGTGGACGCTCTCCCGCCATTTCAAGAATCGCGTCCGCCTTGCCCGGCCGCGCGGCGCGGCGGCGGTGATCGGCGAGTTCTGGCCCAGGACCGGAAAAGACCTGCGCCTCTACCTGGGCGTGGTGGCTGTGATCGCTTTGATGGCGTTTCCCCACTGGGGGCGCCCTCTCCTTGTCAGGGCCAAAAGCCCTGGCCCCGCTTCAGCAAATCCCTGTGCTCCGAAAAACCCGCGCGCCCCCCAAAATCCCTGTGCGCAAAAGTAGCTGAAAAAACAGGCAAAACGAGGGTTCGGCCGGAACGGGCCAGACAGCCCCGGTTTTTCCGGTTGACCACGTACCACGGTACGGAGTGTAGCTTTTCCCTTGTCCGTAAATGATGGCGCATGGGGATGCGTCCTATCAAAAAGAGGGGAGAGAGATGGGAGAGGAGCATCGAAAATCCGGTTTTTCCGGGTCGGTTATTCCGGGGTCCGCTTCATCCGCCTGATGGACCTTCAGGCTGGCCCTGGGTCTCGGGGCTTCGATTGTCGGCGGGTTGGGGAGTTTGTTTTTCTACCGGCCTTATTTCATCGCGTTCGCGGCCGTGGCGCTTGCGTGGACGTTTTTCGGGAATTTTAAAACGCGTCTTCAGATTGGGCGGAAAGGGGGCGTTTCCGGAATATTCGCCTCACTCAGGCCCAGGACGGTCTGCGACACCTATCTTTATCTGGGCGTTTTGATCCTCGCCGCGACGATCATGCTTCCGCCCTGGAGCGTGACGTATCTCCTGAGCCCCGCGAACCCTTGCGCGGTTCAGAATCCGTGGCCCAGGGAAGTTGTCGAGGAATTGCGGAAAAGCCCCCGGAACCCCTGCGACGTGGGCACGGGGCGAGCTAAAGCGAATCCGTGTGCCACATAAGGTATTGAATATAAATATGATATCCGGTTCCGGGCCTGGCCCGGAACCCACACCGCCCGGCGCCCTGAGGGGAGGTAAGACGCCGGGCAGTGCATGCCTTGACTCTGTACCTAAGTACGGGTTGTAGTATGGATTCTTCCCTCTGGGTGGGGAGAACCAATTTCGTTTTTTAAACTGTGATGAATAAGGAGAAACCAGATTGAGCGATGTGAAAGATGTCGTCGTTTATTCTT